>JAYVIK010000178.1:0-11129 GCA_043770265.1 Flavobacterium sp.
TTCTGGGTGGCTGACCGGGTTCGAACCGGCGACCCTCGGCACCACAAACCAATACTCTAACCAGCTGAGCTACAACCACCATTTTTTAACGAGTGCAAATATAATACTAAAGTTTGCTTTTGCAAAGAAAATTGTCAAAAAATTACATCAAGTGGCTTAAACTATTGACAGCCAAATATCTTTCTACGGTAAATCCCTCAGCATAATCGGTGCCAATTAACCTTCCTAAATCCTGAGCACGATAATTCAAACTTTCTAAAAAGTTTTTCGATGCGATCAAGGTTTCTGGTTCACTGGAATTTGGATTGTAAAATTGAGAACCATAAGCTAAAATAGCTTCGACCCTTTTTTCGTTAAAACCTGAAATATCTACCACAAAATCAGGTACCAAATCCTTCCATTGCAAATAATGATAGACTAATTTGGGTCGCCAAGCTGCTTGTTTAATTCCATCAATTTCGGTTTCAATTTTCATCAAACCAGACAAAAAACAAGCGTCAGAAACTAAACGACTTCCTTTTCCGTGATCAATATGACGGTCGTCTATGGCATTGCAAATGACGATTTCAGGTTGGTATTTGCGGAGCATTTTGATGATTTTCAATTGGTGTGGTTCGTCATTTACAAAAAAACCATCGCGCATATCTAGATTTTCACGAACAGAAACTCCCAATATTTTTGCAGCAGCTTCCGATTCTTTGTTTCTAATTTCAACTGAGCCACGAGTTCCTAGTTCGCCACGGGTCAAATCGATGATTCCTACTTTTTTTCCAAGTGAAATCTCTTTGGCAATAGTTCCGCCACAACCTAATTCTACATCGTCTGGATGCGCTCCGAATGCTAATATGTCTAATTTCATTATTAAAATTTTATTTTTTTCAATTACAATTTCAATGGCAATATCAATAGCAATTTCAACAATATTATCAGCAAAATCCAATCGTCGATTTGCAATTGGAAATCTGAACTCTAAAATCTGAAATCTAAAATATTCTTCATTGTTACCGATTTATTGATACTCTCCTCCCACTCTTTTTCGGGGATGCTGTCTTTTGTAATGCCACAACCCATAAATAAATTCGCTTGAGTATCCACAATTTCCATACAGCGCAAATTTACGAACAAATCTGTTTGGTTTTCTATATTTAATTCCCCTAAAAAACCAGTATAAAAAGTGCGGTCGTAATTTTCGTTTTCTAAAATAAAATTCTTTGATTGTTCTTTTGGCAAGCCACAAACTGCGGGTGTTGGATGTAATAATTGAATCAGTTGTTGCAAACTGGAATTCGAATTCAAAAAGCCTGAAATATCGGTTTTGATGTGCCATATACTTCCTGCTTTGACACTGTATGGTTTTGAAACTTCTACTTTTGAAGCAACTTTATTTATTTTTTCTACTATGTAATCGGTTACGAATTGTTGTTCTTCTTGTTCTTTTTTGGGCCAAACTACTTCATTTGAACCAGCGTCTTTTTGTGTTCCTGCCAAGGCAATAGTTTTGAATTCAAATTCATTTACCTTTACTAATTGCTCTGGTGTTGCGCCCAACCAAATCCCCACTTTTGGATGATAAAAGCAATAAACAAAAGTAGTAGGATACAATTGAACTACCCTTTCGAAAGCGGTAATTAAATCAAAATCCATCAAATTTATGGTTTCTTTTCGAGACAAAACAACTTTTTTAAATTCGTTGTTTTTAATAGCTACAATGCCTTTTTTGACTAAGTTTTCAAATTGATTTTTGGCGACTTCATTTGGTGTAGTAGGGTCGTTTTCTGAAACTGTAATTTCTTTTTTTTGGAAAACAGTATTTATTATTTCTGACTCATTTTCGGGAATCAAAAATGTCTTTGTTCCATCAAATGATGCAAAAACAAAACCTTTTTCGGTAAAATTAGTTACGGAAAACAAGGTGTCATTTTGTTGAAAAAAACCTGAAATACTCTTGTTATTAGGTTTTTTATAAAGTACAAAAGGAAGATTTAGCACCAAATGATCCTTGGCTTTTTCTAAAATTTGTTTCATTATTAGTCTTTGCTTTTTCTTTTTGGCAAAACCATCGTTGTCAATTTGCATATCGAAATAAGCGATTCATTTTCATCGGTAATTCGAATTTCCCAAAGATGAATACTGCTTCCTTTATGAATAATTCTTGCAGTTGCTGTAACCATTCCGTTACGTTTTGCTTTGACGTGATTGGCCGAAATTTCGATTCCACGCACTTCGCTATGTTCGCCATTTACAAATAAAAACGAAGCAGCACTTCCTACACTTTCGGCTAAAGCCACAGTAGCTCCACCGTGCAATAATCCCATAGGTTGATGTACAGACGGATTTACTGGCATTGTTGCTACTAAAAAATCTGGACCAGCATCAGTATATTTAATATTTAGGGTTTGCATCAAAGTATTTTCCGAAATTGAATTGCAATAGTGAAGAATTTTTTCTTTGTCGAATGTCATAGATTTTGCTTTAAAAATGTAAATTTAGATAAAAGACAGTAAAAACAATTGTTAATGTATATTCAAATTTTAAATTCCTTATTAATTCCCATTTGAATTTCCTATTTTTACAAAAAATTCAATCGAAATGCGTCAGTTAACTTTTCTGTTTTTTATTGGAATCCTTATTGCTTTAAGTTCTTGTCGAACTGATTTTGAAACCGTAGCAAGTACTGGAGATTTAAAATTTTCAAGAGATACTATTTATTTAGATACCGTTTTTACTAACATTGGTTCAAGCACTTACACACTTAAAGTTTATAACAATAGTAAAAATGATATTACCATTCCAACAATAAAATTAGGAAATGGACTTGCTTCAAAATACAGAATGACCGTTGATGGAACACAAGGAAATCAAGGAAAATTATTTGAAAACGTAAATCTTCTTGCCAAAGATAGTTTGTATATTTTTGTGGAAACGACTGCCAATATTGCCGATGCCAACCCAACCGATTTTCTTTACACTGACCAAATTTTGTTTGACGGTGGTGCTAATCTTCAAAAAGTGGAATTAGTGACGCTCATTCAGGATGCCGTTTTCCTTTATCCGCAACGTTTTGATGATGGAACAACTGAAACCTTACGTTTAGGCACTGACAATAAAGAAAAACCTATTTATATTTATGGTTTCTTTTTAGACGAAAATGATCCTATAAACGGAAATGAACTAAAATTCACGAACAAAAAACCTTATGTAGTTTACGGATATGCCGCAGTTCCCTCGGGGAAAACAGTCAGTTTTGATTCTGGAACCCGAGTGCATTTTCACGCAGATTCTGGATTAATTTTAGCTTCCAATGCTTCATTACATGTAAACGGAACTATTTCTACAACGGATAAATTAGAGAATGAAGTTATTTTTGAAGGCGATCGATTGGAACCCGATTTCTCCGATGTTGCAGGACAATGGGGACCAATTTGGTTTACATCAGGAAGCACCAATCATAAAATAAATCATTTAACAATCAAAAATGCTACCGTTGGATTGTGGATTGATAACAATGATGGAACAACTGTTGACATCAAAAATACTCAAATTTATAATTCATCAAATTATGGAATTTTGGCACAAACAGCAAAAATTAATGGAGAAAATTTAGTCATCAATAATGCAGGACTTGCGAGTTTAGCCTGTATTTATGGGGGAAATTATAAATTTGTACATTCTACGTTCAATAACAATTGGCCCAGTTCTAGTCAGTTAGCAGTTTCTGTAAGTAATTATTACAAAGGTGCTATTCCGGAAGTTAAAAATCTGACCCAAGCAACTTTCAATAATTGTATCATTTATGGTTCGTATTCAAATGAAATGAATTTAGTTAAAAAGCTTGGAGCGACATTCGAATACCAATTTAATAATTGCTTGATTAAGTTCGATAATACTTCAAATGTTTACACAAAAGACCCTTTATATCAGTTCACTACAGACCCTGTTCATTATAACGCAATTACACAAAATAAAGACCCAAAATTCTTCAAGGTTGGAAAAAATATACTCCATATTGATGATACTTCCGCGGCTTTCGCCAAAGGAAATGCAACTTATCTAATTCCGTTAGATATTATGGGAACAACGAGAACTTTACCCCCAGATTTAGGTGCTTATCAAAATAAACCCTTTCCTAAATGATAGTGTTTAATTAACATTCAAAGTGGTTGAATGCGTATGACTTTTATTTAATTTTGCACTTCAAAAATTTAAAAACCGAATTATTAAAAAGCATACAATGAAACTAAAATTACTTTTTACAGCATTATTATTTTCTTTAATTTCCTATGCACAAATTCCTTCTGGCTATTATTCTACAGCAACAGGTACAGGTTATACATTAAAAACAAATTTATACAATATCATCAAAGGTCATTCTGACAAAGGCTATGATGGATTATACACAACCTACCAAACATCTGACCGAGACTATTATTACGAAAATGATGGAACTGTTTTGGATATGTATTCTGAAAATCCAACAGGAATTGACCCTTACACTTTTACTACTGGAACTGGAGAAAGATGCGGCAGCTATAAGGTTGAGGGCGATTGTTACAATAGAGAACACATCATCCCGCAGTCTGTATTCAATGAAAATACTCCAATGGTTTCAGATGCTCATTCTGTAACCCCAACAGATGGAAAAGTAAATGGTCTTCGAAGTGCTTTTCCTCACGGTGTTGTAGCATCAGCTTCAAAAACAACTTTAAATGGAAGTAAACTTGGAACTAGTGGAGTAAGCGGATATTCAGGAACGGTTTTCGAACCGATTGATGAATTCAAAGGCGATATTGCCCGAATGTATTTTTATTTTGCTACTCGTTACCAAAATACCGTTTCTGGTTACAGCTACGATATGTTTAATAATACAAGTGATCAAGTTTTTACTACTGCTTTTTTGAACATGCTGTTGAAATGGCACGCACAAGATCCTGTTAATGCTAGAGAAATTGCTCGTAATAATGCCATTTATGCTCGTCAAAACAATAGAAATCCTTATATTGACCATCCTGAATATGTACAAGCGATTTGGAATCCAACAGCCGATACTGTAGCACCAACCGCTGCAACAAATTTAGCCGTGACTGGAACCACATCCAGTACCGTTTCTCTGAGCTGGTCTGCTGCTTCTGATAATGTTGCTGTAACTAGTTATGAAATTTACATGAATGGCGTTCTGAAAACTTCGGTTTCAAGTTCCAATCTAACAGCTTCAATAACCGGACTTACAGCTTCTACCACTTATTCTTTCTATGTTATTGCAAAAGATGCCGCAGTTAATTCATCTCCTGCAAGCAATACTGTAAATGGAACTACTACTGTTGTAATTCCCGATAATCAAATTCCAACTCCACCAACTAATCTTACTTTCACAGGAAGTTCGTCAAGTACGGTATCATTAAGTTGGACAGCAAGTACCGATAACATTGGAGTAACGAGCTACGATATTTATGTGAACTCTACTTTTAAAACTACTGTTTCTGGAACAACTGCAATCGTAAATGGACTTACGCCTGTGACAACGTATTCTTTTTATGTAGTGGCCAAAGATGCAGCTGGAAATTCTTCTGCTCCAAGCAATTCGATAAACGGAACTACTACTATAATCTCATCATCTTGCGCCAACGAAAGTTTCGAAACTATTCCAGCCACTGCTTCATCCTATGGAACACAAACTTGGACAGGTGAGTCGGGGTTGAATTGGACAGCAACTGACGCGCGAACAGATCAAACCTTAAACACCAAAGCAATTTTAGTTAGAAATGGTTCGCTTTCGGCTTCAACCTCTGCTGATGGAATTGGTAATTTAACCGTTACAACTAAACTTGTTTTTTCAGGAACGGATGGATCGTTTAACCTTCTTGTCAACGGAAAAAGTGTTGGAACAATTCCTTACAGAGCTACTCAAGCAACAACAACAATAACTGGAATAAATGTTTCTGGAGATGTCGTAGTCAGTTTAGTAAATAATTCAACTTCAAATCGTGTCATTATTGACGACCTATCCTGGACTTGCTTTTCAGATTTAGGACTCGAAACTTTAAGTCAAAAAGAATTCAAAATTTATCCAAATCCTTCAAACGGTGATTTCAATATTATTTTTGATGATGCTAATGGAGTTCACTCGGTAGAAATATTCTCCTTATTGGGACAAAAGGTTTTCGAAAAAAACAACGATCAAAACTCCTCAATAGTAGTAAATAACCTTCTAAAAGGCACTTACTTGATAAAGGTCACGAAAGATTCTAAATCTAGGACAGAGAAGATTATCATTAACTAAATTCAAAGCGTCTCGATTTATCGGGACGTTTTTTTTTTAACTCTTAATTGTTTAAATTTGCACACAAAACAACACTAATTTCCCTATTATAATGATTCATTTCTTTGAAAACCAAAGCAAAACGGTCTATGCAGTTCAGACGCTAGACCAACTTTCAACAGAAGACATTTCAAAACTCAACTGGCTTTTTGCCGACTCTAATAAAATAGAAAAATCCGTACTCACGGATTTTTTTGTTGGTCCTCGCGCTACAATGGTTACGCCCTGGAGTACAAATGCTGTGGAGATTACCCAAAATATGGGAATTTCCGGAATCATTCGAATAGAAGAATTCCAAAAAGTAGCTACTGATTTTACCGATTTCGATCCAATGCTTTCGCAAAAATATTCCGAATTAAATCAGGAAATTTTCACTATAAATATCAAACCTGAACCTATTTTAGATATTGATGATATTGCTGCTTACAACAAATCCGAAGGTTTATCATTGAGTGCTGACGAAGTGGAATATTTAGATAATTTGTCGACCAAATTAGGCCGAAAATTAACGGATTCCGAGATTTTTGCTTTCTCGCAAGCCAATTCAGAACATTGTCGACACAAAATTTTCAACGGGACTTTTGTCATTGACGGTGTCGAAAAAGAAACATCTCTCTTCAAATTAATCAAAAAAACATCACAGGAAAATCCTAACGATATTGTTTCAGCTTACAAAGACAACGTGGCTTTTGTGAAAGGCCCAAGAGTGCAACAATTTGCACCCAAAACTGCCGACAAACCTGATTTTTATGAAATAAAAGATTTTGATTCGGTTATTTCTTTAAAAGCAGAAACACACAATTTCCCAACTACTGTAGAGCCTTTCAACGGAGCTGCCACAGGATCTGGAGGAGAAATTAGAGATAGATTAGCAGGAGGACAAGGTTCGTTGCCTATGGCGGGAACAGCAGTTTATATGACTTCTTATTCTCGATTGAACCAGGACAAACCTTGGGAAAACGGAATGCAAGAAAGAAAATGGTTGTATCAAACGCCAATCGACATCTTGATAAAAGCTTCGAATGGTGCGTCTGATTTTGGAAATAAATTTGGACAACCACTTATTACCGGTTCAATTCTGACTTTCGAACACGAAGAGACCTCCCCTAACCCCTCCAAAGTAGGGGAATTAAAATCTCGCAAGTTGGGTTACGACAAAGTAATTATGCAAGCGGGAGGAATTGGTTACGGAAAACTGGATCAAGCCATAAAACACAAACCACAAGAAGGCGACAAAATCGTGATTCTTGGTGGAGAAAATTATAGAATCGGAATGGGTGGCGCTGCGGTTTCTTCTGCAGATACTGGAGCGATGAGTTCTGGAATCGAGCTAAATGCAGTGCAACGTTCGAACCCTGAAATGCAAAAACGTGCTGCTAACGCCATTCGTGGTTTGGTGGAAAGCGACCATAATCCAATCGTTTCGATTCACGATCACGGAGCTGGTGGACACTTGAACTGTCTCTCGGAATTGGTGGAAGAGACTGGAGGATTGATTGATTTGGATAAATTGCCTGTGGGTGATCCTACCCTTTCGGCAAAAGAAATTATTGGTAACGAATCTCAAGAAAGAATGGGATTGGTTATTGGCAAAAAAGACATCGATTTACTTCAAAAAATTGCAGACCGTGAGCGTTCACCTATGTATCAAGTGGGCGACGTTACAGCAGATCACCGTTTCACTTTCGAGTCTAAAACTACTGGTCTAAAACCAATGGATTATGCTTTGGAAGATTTCTTCGGAAGTTCGCCAAAAACGGTAATGATTGACAAAACCATCCATTACAATTATTCAGCATTGCAATATGATGTAAAAAATATATCCACTTATTTAGAGCAAGTTTTACAACTAGAAGCCGTTGCCTGCAAAGACTGGTTGACCAACAAAGTCGATCGTTGCGTAGGTGGAAAAGTAGCCAAACAACAATGTGCAGGACCATTGCAATTGCCATTGAACAATTGCGGTGTAGTAGCTTTGGATTATACAGGGAAAGAAGGAATTGCCACATCAATTGGACACTCTCCTATTGCTTCCTTGATTGATCCGGTTGCGGGAACAAGAACCGCTATTGCTGAAGCATTCTCGAATATTGTTTGGGCTCCAATAAAAGACGGAATGAAAGG
Organism: Flavobacterium sp.; assembly: GCA_043770265.1. GTDB lineage: Bacteria > Bacteroidota > Bacteroidia > Flavobacteriales > Flavobacteriaceae > Flavobacterium. Next base: position 8,441 of record JAYVIK010000178.1, read on the forward strand.
AATTTCATTATCTGCCAACTGGATGTGGGCTTGTAAAAACGAAGGTGAAGACGCTCGTTTGTACGCTGCCGTTGAAGCTTGTTCTGACTTTGCTATCGAATTGGGCATCAATATTCCAACAGGGAAAGATTCGCTTTCGATGAAACAAAAATATCCAAATGACGAAGTAATTGCGCCGGGAACAGTGATTATTTCGGCCGGTGGAAACTGCATTGATATTCGAAAAGTAGTAGAACCAGTTTTGAGATCCCAAAGCGATGGGATGACAGTTGGTTCTATTTATTACATCAATTTGTCGCAAGACGATTTCAAATTGGGAGGTTCTTCATTGGCGCAAACTTTAAATAGTATTGGAAACGAAGCGCCAACAATTAAAGACGCTACTTTTTTGAAAAATGCTTTCAACACGATTCAAGAATTAATTTTGGATAACCAAATCTTGGCGGGTCACGATATCGGAAGTGGCGGATTGATTACCACTTTATTAGAAATGTGTTTCGCTGATGTGAATTTGGGAGCAAAAATTTCGTTTGATGCCTTTTCAGAAAAAGATTTGGTTAAAATTTTATTCTCAGAAAATATTGGTGTTGTTATTCAAGCAAAAGAAGACACAACTTTCGAAAATAAATTAAATGCAAATGGAATTGAATTCTTTAAATTGGGACAAATTGCCCAAAATAATTCATTGCAAATCACTCATAACGCAAAACTCATAACGTATAACGTTTCTGAGTTAAGAGATATTTGGTTTAAAACTTCTTTCTTATTGGACCAAAAACAAGCCAAAAACGGAACAGCTCAAGCCCGTTTCGAAAATTACAAAAACCAAGCGTTAAACTATACTTTTCCAACTCATTTCACTGGGAAAAAACCAGTAATTGACGATTCAAAACCACGACCAAAAGCAGCTATCATTCGTGAAAAAGGAAGTAATTCTGAGCGGGAAATGGCTAATGCGATGTTCTTGGCAGGTTTTGATGTGAAAGATGTTCACATGACCGATTTGATTTCGGGACGTGAAAATCTGGAAGACATTCAATTTATTGGAGCGGTTGGAGGATTCTCTAATTCCGACGTATTAGGTTCTGCCAAAGGTTGGGCTGGAGCGTTTTTATACAATGAAAAAGCCAAAACCGCTTTAGACAATTTCTTTAAAAGAGAAGATACTTTATCCGTTGGAATTTGTAACGGTTGTCAATTATTGATGGAATTGGAAAAAATAAATCCAGAACACGAAGTTCATGGAAAAATGTTGCATAATGACAGTCACAAACACGAAAGTATTTTCACCTCGGTAACGATTCAGGAAAACAAATCGGTGATGTTATCTTCATTGGCGGGAAGCACACTTGGAGTTTGGGTTTCGCACGGTGAAGGAAAATTTCATTTACCTATGGGTGAAGAAAACTATAACATCGTTGGTAAATATGGTTACGACAGTTATCCCGCTAATCCTAATGGTTCTGACTACAATACGGCAATGCTTTGCGATACAACAGGAAGACATTTAGTAATGATGCCACACATCGAACGTTCTACTTTTCAATGGAACTGGGCACATTATCCAAAAGACAGGAATGACGAGGTTTCCCCTTGGCACGAAGCATTTGTGAATGCGAGGTTGTGGATTGAAAAGATATAAGTAAAATTACTTGACTATTTTAAAAGCGTTCACCAATGGTGAACGTTTTTTATTTAAATACGCATTACTAAATAATGCTAATTTTTTATTAAGTAAAGCTACCATCTTGAATAAAATATTATATATTTACCATCAATTCAATATCTTAGGTAAATAAATAATTATTGAAAATAAAATGACTGGACAGTATAATTTAATCCCCGAGAGAGAATATCTATTCGAACATTTTTTTGAACTATCTCCAGATTTACTTTGTATTGCTGGATTTGACGGCTATTTTAAAAAAATAAATCCCGCTGTTTCTAAATTGTTGGGATATTCAAATGAGGAGTTATTATCTAAACCCATTAACGAATTTATTTATGTGGATGACCAACAAATTACTGCAAAGTTTCGAGAAAAAATTACAAAAAACATCCCACTTCTCAATTTTGAAAACAGATATATAACAAAAAATGGCGAAATTGTTTGGTTATCATGGACTTCTATGCCAATAGAGAGCGAAAAATTGGTTTATGCAATTGCCAAAAATATTACCCACAACAAAAAACACGAAGAAGACCGAAATATACTACTTGCAAATTTTGCAAAAATAAATAAAGATCTCAAAAAAATAAGTTACACTAGTTCCCATGATTTGAGATCTCCCGTGAACAATCTAGTTTCTATTTTTGGTCTTTTAGATGTTTCAAAAATTGAAGATCCCGAAACTATTCAATTAATAGAACTTCTCAATTTAACCAGCGAAAATCTTAAGCAGACATTGAATGATACTATTGACCTTTTGATTTTGGAGAACAATAATATTGCACAAATTGAAGAAATTGACTTGAATGAATCCTTGAATGCGGTGATGCGTTCCATAAGTTCCTTGATTCAAAATTCGAAAACAACTATCAATGTGGATTTTTCAGAGTTTCAAAAAATTAATTTCAATAAAGCTTATCTACATAGTATATTTCTAAATCTAATTACAAATTCAATTAAATATGCCAAACCCTGTCGATTGCCAATTATTTCCGTTTACTCCAAAAAAATCAATGGTAT
>JAYVIK010000179.1:0-3838 GCA_043770265.1 Flavobacterium sp.
TCCAGATAGAACTATTGATCCAGAACAACTTGGCGATGGAAACGATTATCCGTTTACAAAGACTTATGCATTTGGACTAGATGTTAAATTTTAAAATGAAAAAAATGAAAAATATTATAAAACTTATATTAATTAGCGTTTTACTAATTTCTTGTAATGACGACTTTTTAGAGCGATATCCCTTATCAGCTGTTGTTCCCGAAAATTCCTTTAAAACAGAAAGCGATTTAAAATTATACACCAATAGTTTCTACAATGATCTGCCGGGATTTGATGGCATAATTGGATTAGATAAACTTTCAGACAATGTACTATACAATGGAGCTCCGCTAGAGCAATCTGGACCAAGACTTGTTCCTACCGATATTGGTGGTGGTGGCTGGTCGTGGGGCGATTTAAGAAAAATAAATGTCTTTTTTAAATACTATGAGCAATGCAGTGATGAAGCTGCCAAAAAAGAATATAGCGGTGTGGCCTACTTTTTTAGAGCCTACTTTTATTACAATAAGCTAAAACGTTTTGGCGATGTGCCTTGGTATGATCAGGTTATCGGTACGGGAGATTCTGATTTGCTATTAAAACCACGAGATTCTAGAATTTTTATTACAACTAAAATTATCGAGGATTTAGATAAAGCTATTACTAATCTAAACTCAACAAAAGCATCTGATAGAGTGAACATTTGGACAGCCTTGGCCTTAAAATCAAGAGTGTGTTTATTTGAAGGAACTTTTAGAAAGTACCACGGTTTGGCAGGAGCTGATGCATTGTTAACTCTTGCCTATCAAGCCGCTGACAGACTGATGCGGGAAGGACCCTATTCGTTGTATTCAACAGGTAGTGTATCGACAGATTACAGAGATCTTTTTGCGTCAGATGAATTAAAAGAAACAGAAATTATTCTTGGCAGAAGGTATGCAGGTCTTGTTGCCAATAGTATTAACTATTATTTTATCAATCCGACTCAAGAAGATGCAAGTTTAACAAAATCTATTGTAGATAGCTATTTGATGAAAAATGGAACTGCATTTACAAGTGAATCTGGCTATGCTACCAAAACATTTGCACAAGAAACTGTCAACAGAGATCCTAGATTGAGTCAAAGTATTAGAACACCTGGCTATATTAGAATTGGTGCTACAACTGCAATATTACCTGATTTTGCTTCGGCAATGAGTGGTTATCAAATTTCAAAGTATGTAACATCCTCTTCACAAGATGGTAATGCAGCTGGTTTTCAAGATTTACCAATCATTAGATATGCCGAGGTTTTATTGAATTTTGCCGAAGCCAAAGCTGAACTGGGTATATTATCTCAAGCAGATTTAGACAGATCTATAAAACTTTTGAGAGATAGAGTGGGAATGCCAGCTTTAAATTTGGCAGCAGCCAATGCAAGTCCAGATGTTGTTTTATCTACAACTCATTCAAATGTAACGGGTTCGAATAGGGGCGTTATTCTCGAAATTAGAAGAGAGCGTCGAGTAGAATTGGTTATGGAAGGATTTCGATACGACGATTTAATGCGATGGAAAAACGGAAAACTTTTAGAAGACAAATTTAAAGGGATATACTTCACCGGATTGGGTTCTTTTGACCTTGACGGAAATGCTACTCTCGATATTGAATTATATTCAGGGGCTCGTCCTTCTGGTGGTCCTTCACAAAAAATTGAAATTGGCGGAAGTAGCGTTTTTTCGCTATCCAATGGAGCAAGCGGCAATTTAATGCCATTCGCAACCAGGGTTAAAAGTTTCAACGAAAGTAGAGATTATTTATATCCTATTCCTACAGGAGACATTCTGCTAAATCCAAATTTAGTGCAAAACCCCAATTGGTAAACCCAGTAATTTAATATGAAATCGCCACTAACAGGGAGTTTGTTGCAAACAAACACCAATAAGTAAAAGGCGACCCGAGCGTCAGCGAACTGGCGAAGCATACCATATATGACCGCTGAAAAATCAAAATTTACATATATGAAACAATTTATTTATAAATCCGTATTCAAACAAAGCATTGGTTTTTTGACTTTGTTTGTTTTGTTTACCCTCTCCTCTTGTGGGGGTGACGGTGGGGAAGATGCCCCTGTAAATGCTGCAATTACCATTGAAGATCAGTATATTTTAGTGGGTGAGTCTGTTCTGTTTAAAAATAATACAATTGCAACAGACGAAACAGTTATTTGGGATTTTGGTGATGGAACAATTTTGACTCAATCAAATCCTTCTCATAACTATTCTACATTAGGTAATTATGTAGTAACCTTAAAAGTAGTAAACAAATCAAATAATACCGAAAAGAGTCGTGATACCAAAACCGTAGTTGTTTCCCTATCGGATGACATTAGTGGCAGGATTACACTTAAAGAGAAGTTAAGCACCCTAAATGGTAAGATTATGGTTTGTGCTCACCGAGCCACCGAGGTAGGTTATCCAGAAAATGCATTATCAGCCATTCAGAATGCCATCAATTTAGGTATAGAGATCGTTGAAATTGATATTCGTGAAACTAAAGACGGCGCGTTGGTTTTGATGCACGATGCCATAATAACAAGAACTGCATCGGGTTCAGGAAATGTAAGTAGCTATACTTTGCAAGAAATTAAGCAATTCAACTTAAAAAAAGCAGATGGCTCACTTACCACCGAGAAAATCCCCACTTTGAAAGAGGTGTTTGATTTAGCAAGAGGCAAAATTTACATCAATCTCGACCTCGATGAGAAAGCTCCTTTTGCAAAAGTATATCCGATAGCAAAACAGTACGGTATGTTGAAACAAGTGATGTTTTATACTAAGGACAACACTGCAATTCGTTCGATGCTAACTACAAACGCTAATTTACTTGTTCTACCGTATATTGATAACGAAACTGAATTTAACTCTTTCAGTAATGTAAGCTTGAGTATCGTGCATTATTCGGACACCTCATTTAACCCCACTTTGGTAAAGAAAGCAAGTGATAAAAGTATTAGTGTTTATGCAAATATGTATGTCAACACGAGTACAACTCCTCAATCTGATGGCAATTTCTTGATAGATAAGTTTATTACTCTCAAAGGAAGCGTAGCTCAAACAGATCATCCAGAATATATCAAAACCTATCTAAAAGGTAAAAATTTAAACTAATATGAGAATGAAAAATAATATAAAATTAATGATGTTCCTATTTATAATAGGATTAGTTTCTTGTAACGACGAAGAAAGCGTTATCGACACAAAGCCAGTGGGTGCTTTTTCACATTCCATAAAAGTTGTAAATAACAACACCGCTGTTTCAGCCACTTTCACGGATTATTCCTTTGATCAAAATGGAACTATAGCATCTTGGCTTTGGGATTTTGGCGACGGAACTACCTCGACAGAAAAATCTCCTACTCATATTTTTGCACTTGGAAAATTTACGGTAAAACTGAAGGTTACAGATAATACTGGAAATGTAAATGTAAACGAATTTTCTAAAGTGTTAGATTTAACCGTAGTTGTAGAGCCTACTCGATTGTGGATTTTTGATTTACCCGGAATTATCGATTATTGTTCGCCGGCGGTTACAGATGATGGAACGGTCTATATCGGAATAACCGAAGCAGTTCGAACTGCAGGAAATCCAAATTTCTTTGCTATAAAAAATGCAGCAAAAGTATGGGATAGACTACTGCCAAATGGCACTAGTTCTGATCAAATACAATCTTCAGCTTCTATTGCATCTGATGGTTCAATATATATGACCTCCTTATTTGAACGTTTTATTTATAAAATTAATCGTTCGACAGGCGCTATAGATTCAAGATTTTACACCAATTCTAGAATGCGATATTGCGCTCCTACTTTTGCAGCAG
>JAYVIK010000180.1:0-11048 GCA_043770265.1 Flavobacterium sp.
ACTTCATTGAAATACCAAAGAAAAGTGTCAGTAGCTGTAAAAAGAGCACGTCACTTAGCGTTGATGCCTTATGTGGCAGATATGTTAAAATAATAGTAAAAAAAAATCAGTTTGTTGTCTCGATAAAATCGGGACTAACTTCTAATAACAACAAGGACAACAACATGGAAATTATATTAAAAAAAGACGTTCAAAATTTAGGTTTTAAAGATGATGTGGTAAATGTTAAAAATGGTTACGGTCGTAACTTTTTGATTCCACAAGGTCACGGACAATTAGCTACACCTTCTGCAAAGAAAGTATTAGCTGAAAATCTAAAACAAAGAGCACACAAAGAAGCTAAAGTAGTTAACGATGCAAAAGCTTTGGCTGAAACATTGAAAGCACTTGAAATCAAAATATACGCAAAAGCGGGTGGAGAAAAACTTTTTGGATCTATCACCAATATCGATATTGCTGAAGCTTTGGAAAAAGCTGGTCAATCAATCGAAAGAAAATTTATCACTAGCGGTATCGTTAAACGTACAGGTAAATATGCTGCAAGCATTAGATTACATAGAGATGTAGTAATTGAATTACCTTACGAAATCATTGCTGAAAAAGCATAGCCTTTGTTAACTCTTTGTTAATAAAATATTAAAAATCACTCCTTGAGTGATTTTTTTTTGCGCTAATTTTGCAACTAACTAAAATCAAAAAATATGAAAAAAATTTTTACATTATTGTTTTTTGCAATTGGACTTCAGGCTATAATTGCGCAAACAACAACTTCAAACATTAAAGGTACAGTTAAAAGTAGTGCTAATGAATTTTTGCCAGAAGCGACAATTCTCGCAGTACATACTCCTACAGGAACTAAATATTCGACAGTTTCGAATTCTGATGGGCGTTTTAGTATGTTGAATATGAAAATTGGTGGGCCTTATAAAGTAGTTGCAACTTTTGTAGGATATCAAACTCAAGAAATTGCTGATGTATTTCTAGAATTAGGAAAAACTACAGCACTTGAATTTGTTTTGGTTAGTGTAAGTCAAAGCTTAAATGAAGTAAAAGTAACTTCAAAAAGTAAAGTCTTCGGAAGTGGGAGAACTGGTGCTGAAACGACTATAGGTAGAAAAGAATTAGCTGCTTTGCCTACTATTTCTAGATCTGCAGAAGATTTTACTCGATTAGAGCCCTCTGCGAGTGGAGGATCATTTGGTGGTAGAAATGATCAATACAATAACTATTCTTTGAACGGAGCGATTTTTAACAACCCTTTCGGATTGGATGCTGCAACTCCAGGTGGGCAAACAGGAGCTCAGCCAATTTCATTAGATGCTATTGAACAAATTCAAGTTGCTACTGCGCCTTATGATGTAACGTTATCAGGATTTACAGGCGCCTCCGTTAATGCAGTGACTAAATCTGGAACAAATGAATTTCACGGTACAGCTTACAGTTTCTTTCGAAATGATGCTATGACGGGATCTAAAGTTAAAGGTCAAGATATTGTAGTTCCAAATTTAGAACAAACTCAAGCTGGTTTTAGTATTGGTGGTCCAATTTTAAAAAATAAATTATTCTTTTTTGCGAATTATGAAATAGATCAACGTAGTGATGCTGGGTCAAATGTTATTGCTAATGATGGGAATAGTACAACAGGTGTAAATGAATCTAGAGTCTTAGCCACAGATTTAATGTTCGTTTCAACTGAATTGGCTAAACTTGGATACAAAACTGGTTCTTACCAGGGTTTTACACACAATTCAAATTCTAGTAAAGGTATTGTAAAGTTTGATTGGAATATTAATGATGATCATAAATTAGCCTTCATATATAACTTTTTAGACGCATCAAAGGACAAACCTGCGCACCCAACAGCCATTCGTAGAAGAGGACCTGATAACAATACAATGCAGTTTGAAAACTCAGGATATGAAATAAATAATCAAATCAATTCCTTTTTGGTTGAGTTGAATTCAAAATTTACTGAAACAATTTCTAATAAACTGCAAGCAGGTTATACTCACTTTAATGATTTTAGAAATCCTTTTTCTACTCCAGCTCCAGTTATTAGTATTACAAAAGATGGTTCTCCATACATTATTGCTGGGCACGAACCTTTTTCTATCAATAACAAATTGGATCAAAAAGTAATTCAAATTAGTGATAACTTAAACATTGTAGAAGGAAATCATACTTTTACAGCTGGATTTTCTTTTGAAAAATTTCTTTTCAAAAATTCATTTAACCTAAAAGGTTATGGTTTTGATGTTTTCGGAAGTGTTGATATGGCTGGATTTGCTGCAAATTTATTACCAGGCGCACCTGCAATTCCAGGCGGACCAGCAACTCCAAGTTATTACGCTGCAGCTTTTGCAAGTGCTCAAGCGACATTTGATGCCAGAAACAAATTTGAAGCTGGAACAAATGGTGGCTGGAATTTATCAGAAACAACAGTCGGGCAATTGGCTTTTTATGTGCAAGATGAGTGGAGTATTAACGATGATTTTAAATTGACTTTCGGATTAAGAGCAGACAAACCTTTGTATTTTAACACTTCAGAAAACATTCAAAAATTCATTAATACTGACAATTCAGAAGGTTATCTTCCTGGAATTAAGTATTATGATCCTAAAGATGGAAAGCAAGTGAATTTAGATTCTACAGTATTGCCAGGAAATGCATTATTATGGTCACCAAGAGTAGGTTTCAATTGGGATGTTAACGGAGCAAAAACGACTCAATTGCGCGGTGGAACTGGTATTTTTACAGGAAGACTTCCGTTTGTATGGATAGGAAATCAAGTAAGTGGAATCGATCCTTTCTTTTATCAAGTTGTGGATAAAGATTTTAAATTTCCACAAGTGTGGAGAACAAGTTTTGGCTTAGATCATAAGTTTGAAGGAGACTTTATCTTGACTGTTGATATGTCTTACAACAAAGATTTAAACGCTGTACACGTTCAAGATTGGGGATTAAAAACACCAACAAGCAAATTAGTAGGTGCAGATGATAGACCTATTTACGCTGCTGCTGATAAAGGGGTTTGGACCGATTTTGGATTCCCTGCAGATTCTCATGCTTATGTATTAACTAATTCTAATAAAGGAAGTGCGTTCAATACTTCTGTAAAACTTCAAAAAACATTTGATAATGGATTGTTTACTAGCTTTGCTTACAACTATTTAAAATCAATGGATGTGAATTCGATAGAAGCTGAGATCACAGGTGATGCATTCAATTTTAATCCTGCTATGGGTAATGTAAACAATGATGTGCTTTCTAATTCTAAATATGGAGATACACACCGTTTTATTGGTGTAGGTTCTAAAAAATGGAAATATGGAACTGATGGTAAATGGGCAACTACGGTATCTACTTTCTTCGAATATGCTCAGGGAGGTCGTTTTAACTACACTTATGGTGGTGATGTTAATAATGATGGAGCATTTGGAAATGACTTGATTTATATACCAACAACTGCTGAGATTGCTACAATGACTTTTTCTGGTGCTGGTCAAGGGGTAGCATTGGAAAAATACATCAATCAAGATGATTATTTAAGTGGAAGAAGAGGTCAATATGCTGAACGTTATGGCGCTTTGGCTCCGTGGAGAGGAAAATGGGATTTTAAATTCTTACAAGATTATAACTTCAAAGTTGGTGCTTCTAAAAAATTAAATACCATTCAATTGAGTCTTGATGTATTAAATCTAGGTAATTTATTGAATTCTGATTGGGGATTGATTCAACAACCTAACAGTGTTCAGCCAATTGGTGTAACTGTAAATCAAACTACTAAAATTCCAACTTATACTTTTAATGGAAATCAAACCAAAACATTTAGCTATGATGCTAGTTTAGCTTCAAGATGGCAAGCACAATTTGGTGTTAGATATATTTTCTAATTATCAGAAAAGTTATAAATTAGCCTTCTCATTCGAGAGGGCTTTTTTTTTACAGTGAAACACTTTCTTGAAATCTAAAATCCTGAATCTAAAATCTAAAATTAAAGTGAAATACTCCAGATTAACCAAAGAACAATTCGAAGAATTACATCAAGAATTTATTAATTTTCTAGCTACTCAAGCTATCGATAAAGCGGAATGGGACAAAATCAAAATTGAAAAACCAGAAGTTGCCGAGCAAGAATTAGACGTTTTCTCGGATTTAGTTTGGGAAGGTGTATTAGGCAGAACCGAATATTTAGAGCATTTCTCCAAAAATCATATTTTTCTTTTTCAATGTTTCGAGACTGATATAAAATCTATTGTCCTGAAATCGTTGGTTCCTGAAACCAATTTTTTGACCAAAGAAGGCTTGCAATGGTTGAGCGACAATATGTTTACCGATACTATCGAAATCAAAACGGGGAGAAAATTTTTTACCGAAGAGCGCAACAGCTCTATTTTTCAATTGATACAACAAGGAGCGTTTTTGAGCGACGGACAATTATTCAAACAAATTATTTCGATTATTGAATAGTAATTTTATCGTTATTTCTATTAAAATTGGCTATTTTAGTCCTTTATTTTAAAAGCTAAGATAGCCAATTTTATTATCTATGGACATTCAAAATTCGATTCAAGCATTACGAGAGGAATTAAATCAACACAACTACAATTATTATGTGTTGGATACGCCCACCATTTCCGATTTTGAATTTGACCAAAAACTCAAGCAACTTCAAGAGTTAGAAAATCAAAATCCTGAATATTTTGATGAAAATTCGCCAACCCAACGTGTGGGAGGTTCTATTACCAAAAATTTCCAAACCGTAAAACACGACCATAGAATGTATTCTTTGGACAATTCTTATTCCAAGGAAGAATTATTGGAATGGGAAAAGCGTGCTCAAAAAGTGTTGGGCGACGTTACTTTAGAATACACTTGCGAGTTGAAATACGATGGTGCATCAATAAGCATCACTTATGAAAACGGAAAACTAAAACGTGCCGTAACTCGTGGAGATGGCGTTCAAGGTGATGATGTTACCAATAACATCAAAACTATAAAAGCAATTCCATTACAATTAAAAGGCGATTTCCCAGAAACATTTGATGTTCGTGGCGAAATCATTTTGCCTTTTGCCGGTTTCGAAAAAATGAATCAGGAGTTAATTGAAATTGGAGAAACCCCTTATTCCAATCCTAGAAATACTGCCTCGGGAAGTTTGAAATTGCAAGACAGTGCCGAAGTTGCCAAAAGACCATTAGATTGCTTACTGTATTTTATCATTGGAAATAAATTGCCTTTCAAATCTCAATTTGAAGGTTTAGAAACCGCTAGAAATTGGGGTTTCAAAGTACCAAAAGAATCCAAATTGGCGCAAAGTTTAGAAGAAGTTTTTCAATTTATTGAATATTGGGATGTTCATCGACATAATCTTCCCTATGAGACTGACGGCGTGGTGATTAAAGTAAATAGTTTTCAGCATCAAGAAGAATTGGGTTTTACAGCCAAAGCGCCTCGTTGGGCAATCGCTTATAAATTCAAATCGGAGCAAGTTGCTACAAAATTAAATTCTATTTCATATCAAGTTGGAAGAACAGGAGCGATAACTCCAGTGGCCAATTTAGAGCCAGTACAATTGGCGGGAACCATCGTAAAAAGAGCTTCTTTGCACAATGCCGACCAAATAGAGAAATTGGATATTCGCATTGGTGATACTGTTTTTGTGGAAAAAGGAGGAGAAATTATCCCGAAAATTATAGCTGTAGATTTGAGCAAACGCCCAGACAATTCTGAACCTACAAAATACATTACGCATTGTCCGGAATGTCAAATGGAATTAATTCGTGGTGAAAGTGAAGCCAATCATTATTGCCCGAATTTTTATAGTTGTCCACCACAGATTATTGGAAGGATTCAGCATTTTATTTCCAGAAAAGCAATGGATATTGAAGGTCTTGGTGGAGAAACAGTGGCGTTACTTTACAATAATAATTTAGTTCATAATTATGCTGATTTGTATGAGTTAACCGTGGAACAAATTCTGCCTTTGGAACGAATGGCTCAAAAATCAGCAGAAAACTTGGTGAATGGAGTCGAAAATTCAAAAAACATTCCATTTGAAAGAGTTTTGTATGCACTTGGAATTCGATTCGTTGGCGAAACAGTGGCTAAAAAATTAGCAAAACATTACAGAAATATAAATACTTTGAGTCAAGCTAGTTTAATGGATTTGGTTTTGGTTGATGAAATTGGCGATAGGATTGCTCAAAGTGTGATTGAATTCTTTGAAAATCAAGAAAATCAAATCATCATTGAAAGATTGAAAAATTCCGGAGTTCAATTTGAAGTTATCGAAATCATAAATCCGAATGCGACTAATAAACTTGAAGGCAAAACCTTTGTAGTCTCAGGAGTTTTTGAGCAATTTTCTAGAGATGATTTAAAAAAAGCCATTGAAGACAACGGCGGAAAAGTAGGAAGTTCGATCTCTGCAAAAACAGATTTTGTTGTGGCTGGAGCCAATATGGGACCCGCAAAACTAGAAAAAGCAGTCAAGCTGAACATCCCAATAATTACAGAAAATGATTTTATTGCGATGTTAGCTTAAATAGTACTAAAAAAAATGAGACCAAATAATAAAACTAAAAATTAAGATAAAATGAAAAAAATGATTAAAAATTGTTCGCTTGTAGTTTTTGCAATTCTTTTGAATAGTTGTGCTTCCGGTTACAAAAAAATAAATCCTGAAACAATAAATTATGCCTCAAAAAGTATTGAAGGCAATATTTTACTAGAATACAAATATGATTTATTAGAAAAAAAATACAAAAAGAATGAAACTAAAAATAACGTTAAGCTATTTGCCGTTAAGATTACAAATAATTCCGAAAAAGAAGTAGTTTTTGGAAGAGATTTTAAACTTATCTATGAAAGTGGCACTGAGGTTCGTTTGATTGAAACTGAAAATTTATTCAAAAAAATTAAACAAAGTCCAGCTTCCTATTTATGGTACCTGCTTTTATCACCTACACAATTCTATTCAGGAACTACAACTACATCAAATGGATATTATACTGAGTCTAAACCTGCCAACTCATTTCCCATCGGACTGCTATTAGGTCCAGGATTAGCGGGAGGTAATATGATTGCTGCAAGTACAGCAAACAAGAATTTTAAAAATGAATTAATGCTATTTGATCTTAATGGAAAAACAATCAAAAGAGGCGAAACTGTTTATGGATTGATTGGTATAAAATCGAGAAGGTATGATTCGATTAAAATTAAGATGCAATAAAGGCTATTAGCTACACTTCGTTTGAGAACCAACCTAGATGTTACAAATGAAACGATCACTTAAATGATTAGTTCATTTGTAACCACTTTTTTAGAAAAAGATAATTTGATTAAACAACAATTGATTTCCCCTCAGCAATTTTCGACTTATCATTATCAAAATAAAAATCAATTCGACCTAAATTGATGCCATAACAACCCACTTGATTGACCAAAACTTCTTTGCCATCCAAGTTTTTTAAAATGGTTGGTTTATCCAGAAATGTGTGAGTATGACCTCCAATTATTAAATCGATATCTTTAGTTTTTGCTGCCAGTTTTAAATCGGATATTTTATTTGAATCGTCTTTGCTGTATTTATAACCAAGGTGTGAAAGGCAAATAACTAGGTCACATTTGTTTTCTTGCTTTAGAATTCGAACCATATCTTGTGCGGTTTCTAAAGGATCATTGTAAACAGTTTCTTTAGACATTCTTTTGTCAACTAATCCTTGAAGTTCTATTCCAAGTCCAAAAACACCAATTTTGATTCCGTTTTTATTAAAAATCTTAAACGGTTTTACAAAACCATCCATCGAAGTATTCTTGAAATCATAGTTTGCCGAAACAAATTCGAAAGTAGCGTGAGGCATTTGGGCTGCCAAACCATCAACACCATTGTCAAAATCGTGATTGCCTATGGCTGACAAATCATATTTCATCATACTCATCAGTTTGAATTCCAATTCGCCACCATAATAATTAAAATAAGGCGTTCCTTGAAAAATATCTCCAGCATCCAGCAACAAAACATTTGGATTTTCTTGACGAATTGTTTCTATCAAAGAAGCTCTTCTGGCCACGCCACCCATATTTGGATTCCGAGGATCATCTATCGGGAACGGGTCAATATGACTGTGAACATCATTCGTGTGAAGTATCGTTATTTGTTTGATGCCTGATTTAAAACTGCTCAACGACAACCCTAAACTCAATAATGCCGTACTTGCAGCCGTTTTTTCTATAAAATCTCTTCTTTTCATTTTTTATTATTTTTGACGCCTTTTTTTAATTCTCTAATATTTACAACCATTCCAAACATTAATAATAAGTTTGATATAATTCCCCAATAATTTCCTTTTTGTAAATTATTAAAATCTAATAAATAGATGTTTAAAATCAAGAGAATTAAACTTGCGAATAATAAAAAATATGCCAATTTAAATTTATTCATATTTCTAAATTTGATTTTTTTTGTTCAGCCAAAACGATGAGCAATTATATATTTGTTACTTTAGAAATTGCTTTTTTTGTAATCTGAAATCTGCAATCTAAAATCTGCAATCTAAAATATTACTCAACACTAACTCTAACATCTTTGATAATTGGAATTGTATCCACTTCTTTGAAATAATCAATTAGGACATTTCGTAGCTTATAATCTAAATCGTATTTCTGAACACTTTTTTTGAAAAAATTCATATTGTCGCCACCATTGGATAAATAATCATTGGTTGCTACATAATATATAGTGTCTTTTTCGATTGGTTTTCCTTGAACCAAAATGTTTTTTGCACGTTTGTCTTTGCCAATGGTGAATGTAATTCCTGATAAAGGATGTGGTTTTTCAGTAGCCACAAAATAATCGACCAATTCATAAATTTGTTCTCCTTTTAATGCTATAACAACAAGGCTATTTTCAAAAGGCATAATTTCAAAAGCGGTTCGTGAGGTTACATTTCCCTTTGGAAGTATAGCGCGAATTCCACCGCTGTTGAGAATACATAAATCGATTTGTTTTTTTTCTCTGGCTTTAAAAACTAGATTTCCTCTTTGTAAAGTGACATCAGCCATAAGATTTCCAATGGTAGATTGCCATTTTCCATCATTTTTGTCTAAAGTTTCCGGGCAATATGCTAAAACACTGTCCAAATCTTTGTTGATGTGTTCTCGAAAAGGTTTTATGTAGTTTTCAATTTGTTGATTTTGTGTTTCTTTATTAGTAATTGTGATTCGTTTACCTTCAATTTTTGAAACATAAAAGTTTTGTTTGGCGCAAGATCCAAGAAAAAAAAGTGTTAAGAATATAACAAAAAGTTTCAAAACACCGTTATACTTTTTTAGATTTACCATCTGAAATGTGACTTAATTAATTAATTTTGTAATCAGGTAAAAGTAATATGTTTTTAAATTATATTAAGAATTATTTTTTATTAAAATCTTTAAAAAATAATATACATAATGTAAAGATTAGCAAAGAATTAGCGACTATTCAAACGATAGGTTTGCTAATAGATGAGAGTTATTTTTCAGAAAAGGAAGATTTAGTAAATGAATTAATAGCTAATGGCATTTCTGAAACTAACATACAAATACTAGTATATCGTGATATATTGAAAAAAAATGAAGTATATTCTCAACCTACATTTGGTACAAAACACTTAAATTGGAATGCACAAGTTACTGATCCTGCCATACGTGAATTTATTAAAGAAAAATTCGATTTACTGATTAGTTATTATGATGTAGAAAAAGCCTTTTTAGTAAAAATCACCAACAATTCAAGAGCACAATTCAAAGTTGGGTTTTCATCCGTTGATAAGCGATTAAATCATTTGATGATTAATACCAATTCAGAGAATCATACCGTTTTTGTTCACGAATTATTCCGATATTTAAAAATATTAAACAAAATATAATACAAATTATGCAATCATTAATTGGAACTGGCGTTGCCCTTGCAACTCCATTTAAAAAAGATTTATCAATTGATACCGAAGCATTAATACGAATAGTAAATCTTTCTATTGATGGTGGTGTTGAATATCTTGTACTGCTTGGTACTACTGCAGAAAATGCTACTATGACTGAGGAGGAAAGAGAATTTGTTATCAAGACAATTATTGAAACTAACAAAGGAAGATTGCCAATGGTTCTTGGTGTTGGAGGAAACAATACAGCTGAAGTTGTTGAGGAACTAAAAACAAGAGATTTATCGCCATTTGATGCCATTCTTTCGATTTCACCTTATTATAATAAACCCACTCAAGAAGGAATTTACCAACATTTCAAAGCTGTTGCTGAGGCCTCGCCAATTCCAGTAATTTTATATAATGTTCCAAGCAGAACAGGAAGTAATATGCTACCATCTACAGTAATTCGATTAGCCAATGATTTCAAAAATATAGTAGCCATAAAAGAAGCTGCTGGTGATATGATTCAAGCATTGCGATTAATTAAAGATAAACCAAAAGATTTTTTAGTTCTTTCAGGTGACGATATGATTGCTTTGCCTATGGTTTTAGCAGGCGGTTCAGGTGTTATTTCGGTAATTGCTCAAGGTTTTCCAAAAGAATTTTCCGAAATGATGCGGTTAGGTTTAAATAGAAAAGTAGATGATGCCTTTGAATTGCAATACCTTTTTTCAGATTGTATCGATTTAATTTTCGAACAAGGAAATCCTGCAGGAATCAAACAAGTGTTTCAATCACTGGGAATAGCGGATAATACTGTTCGTTTACCATTGGTAAAAGTAGATGAATCTCTTGAAAATAGAATCGATCAATTTGTGAAAAAAATTAATAAATTGACCTAAAAAACATCCCTCTTTTAATAAAAAAATATATTTTGTAGTGGCTAAATTAATACCTAAATTTGCCACCGAAACGTCGGTATGTTTTTTTGAAAGTCTGACTTTCTGATAAATCATAAAAAAAGCAAATAAAATAAATGAAATCGAAGATTATTTCATCTGTTCGCCAAAATGGCTCGGGTCACGAACTCAAAAAAAAATATAAAATTGTGAGTAAAAAAATAATATCGTTAATCCTTATTGT
>JAYVIK010000181.1:0-11037 GCA_043770265.1 Flavobacterium sp.
CCTATTTTCCAAATGATATTTGTTTGGTTGTTTATAGGAACTTTCACTTAAGGTCAACGCAACTTTATAGAATGACCAATGGCGAACATTTTGAAGAGATAGCAGAAGACTTGCAGAATTTATTGAATCTAGGAATCAAAATAAAAAGCATCACATCTGATGGAGATAAATCCTCAATAAAAGCTATTAAAAAAGTATGTCCAAAAGTGCCTTTTCAAAGATGTTTGGTTCATATATCAAGAATGTGCAGAATATGGATTACTCAGCATCCAAAGCATAAATCTGGGTTTGAACTTAAGCAAATAGCCATTAAAATTCATCATATTAATTCAGAATATAAACGTCAATTATGGCTTATGGAACTCATCCAATGGGAAGAAGAATATAGAGATTTTATCAATCAAAAATCATATAATATTGAAACTGGAAGATATTGGTATACCCATAAAATGGTTCGAAGATCATTTACTGTAATCAAAAAAGCTTTGCCCAATATGTTTCTCTATTTAAAGGATGACAAAATACCTAATTCAACAAACTCTTTAGAATCGTTTTTTGGACATTTAAAAGGAAATTTGAATATCCATAGAGGATTAAGTTTAGCCAATCGAAAGAACTTTTTGAAATGGTATTTGTATTACAAAAATCAAATCAATAAGTAGGTTTTCTTTAGCCATTGGACACACCAAAAAATGTATAAAAAAGGGCAGATAAACTGCCCTCATTTTTCGTATATGTATCAAATCTATTGCTAGTTGGTTGCTCCTCAGCAGAGCCAATGTCCTCTTCAATTTGACGGAGGTAATTTAACGAATCTAAAATGAAAAATTACCAACTATTTTTGACCACATTACCCAAAAAAGATGAATCAAAACCTGAGCTTTAATTCATCTTCTAATATTTTTGAAACCTAAAATCTCTAACCTCTAACTTCTAACCTCTAACTTCTCTGCCGCACCACTTCATATAAAAAAGCGCCGCAAGCCACGGAAACATTTAGCGAACCTATTGTTCCAAACATTGGTAGTTTGGCTTTTTCATCGACAATTTTTAGCACCGATGGGTTTATTCCTCTATCTTCTGAGCCCATAATGATAGCAACACCTTCTTTCAAATCAATATCATATATGTTTTGGTCTGTTTTTTCTGTTGCGGCAACGGTTTTTATTCCTGAACCTTGCAAGTAAAAAATAGCATCTTTGATATGTTCTACTTTACAAATGGGTACATTAAAAACAGCACCGGCCGAAGTTTTAACCGTATCTCCGTTCACTGGAGCAGAACCAGCTTTTTGAACAATAATTCCGTTTACACCCGTGCATTCAGCAGTTCTAATGATGGCACCAAAATTACGAGCATCCGATATTTGATCTAAAATCAAAAACAAAGGTGCTTTTCCAGAAGCAACAGTAGCTTCTACAAGTTGTTCCATATCCATAAAACCAATTGGCGAAATAGAAGCTACAGCTCCTTGATGATTATTAGGTGTTAATCGATTTAATTTTTCTACGGGAACATAAGAGAAATTCACGTTGGCGCGTTTCATTACTTTCATCAAGTCTTTCATCAGTTCGCCCGATATTTCTTTTTGTATAAATACTTTATCGACTTCCTTTCCTGCTTGAATAGCCTCAATAATAGCTCTTATTCCGAATATTAAATGTTCTTTTTCCATCAGACAAATGTATAAAAAAAACCGCTTAAATTAAGCGGTTTCTACTATTAGATGTAAATTTTATTTCAGTAATATAGTTGCATACAGTGCTAAAATAATTAGTGACAATGTTACAAAAAAAGCAAAAAACCATTTTGTCAGATCGGTTTACTATCTTTTATTTCAGTTCTTATTTGCATTTTCAATTTTTGTATATCGGACTGTAATTCGCTTTTGTATTTGGTGTTAATCCTTTCAGTATTACTTTCTATACTTTTATATAAAATCTCCGTAAAGATTTTAGCCCTATTGTCATCGAGTTTTAAATATTTCTAAAAAATCGTGAAGTTTTAGTTCGGTAGTACTCATTTTGTTTTGTTTTAATGAAATAAATTATACTTCAAACGTATAAAACTATACATTAATAATCTCTTTTTTAGAATCTAAAAAATTATGTCAATTATTACCTTTTAGGATAATCATTTTTTAAAGCCTTGTATTGCTTCAATTATTGCTCTTATTCCGACTTTTAGATTTTTCTTTCTCTTAAAAAACTGGATAAATATGGAATCACATTCCATATTTATCCAGTTTTTTTTAATATTTTACAATGGTATTAGTAATATTCCACTATATTTCTTTTTGTTTAAATACTTTATCAACTTCCTTTCCAGCTTGAATAGCCTCAATTATGGCTCTTATTCCGAATATTAAATGTTCTTTTTCATATAGTAAAGTTAGTTGAATTCAATTAATAAATGCAAATTTTCATCTAATTGAAGTAGCACCTTTATTCTTTAATAAACTTTTTAGTAATTGAATTTTTGTCTCCCATAAAGTGTACAAAATACAATCCGTTTTCTAATTCGGAAATATTTAACCTATTGCTATTTTGGGCATCAAATTGTTTAATAACTTTACCGAGAGTATCGTAAATAGTAATTTGATTTAATATAAAGTTCGATGGCAAACTATAATTTATATGCTCTTTAGAAGGATTTGGATATAATTCAATAAGATTGTTCTTATCGAAATCTGATGAAGATAAATTCAATCCAGTAGCCGCGTTAGCAATTAACGAAAACTCTTGAAGCCCATTTATTAAAGTTCCTTTATGACTTACTCTTATCGTGTAGGTGCCTGGCTGTGCATTGTCAATAAATACCTTTTCGATATTATCGACATCATTATCTGAATTTTGGGATGCGGGACTTTGCGGACTATTTACATCTAATTTCCAAGGAAAATATACAACACCATCTTTTGTTATTTGTAAATCTAAATTATTGACTAATCTTGGAGTTCTTTGATCAATAACTCCAGAAGTGTTAGCAATACCCGCTGGATCTGTCCAACAAATGGTTACAGCTATAGATTGTTTAGAATCAATAACTATAGTTTTTAAAAATACTGATCCTTGGTTTAAACTGACTTGTTCCAGTATAGCTGTTTTATTTGCGTTTGTTATAATTTCAGCAGCTTTTTTTCCATCTGCTAAACCCCAACCAAATTCATAATCAGGACCAATTCCACTACCAGCTTCTTTTGCAGAATGACATAATAATCCTCGAACCATTGAGGCTTTCATATATTTTAATGGATTTAAATTATTAAAATGATTTTGTAACAATCCTATTAAGCCTGTAATTGCAGGAGCAGCCATTGATGTGCCACTTAGAGTTGTATAAGTATTATCATTAGTTATACCTGTAGAACTTATTCCGACACCAGCTGCAGCGATGTCGGGCTTAATTCTACCGTCATCGGTTGGACCATAATTACTAAAATTACTCATAGCAACGCTAGTGTTATCATCATAAGTCAAAACTTTATTGACTGCCGCTACTACAATTGCATTTTTAGAACAAGTTGCGCCAGTAACCATATCATACCCTTGTTTCTCAGCAAGTTGTGGTATAGAATATTTATCCCTATCGTTTCCTGAGGCATAAACTGCTTGATAGTGTGGAAATGTGTATAATAATTCGTCAATTTCAACCGAAGATCTATCATAACTACCAAAGACAGACTTTGAAGTTGTTGCATTTACAGCATAACCATATGAATGATTTGAAACTAAATTACCATTACTAGCAAATAGAGACATTTCTTGTACATCAGAAAACCAATCATAGGTATTTGCTTTAGCCTTAAATGCTATACCTTTTCGAGTAGAAGATGAGCCTGCGGCAACAACTGTGCCTGTTACGTGAGTTGCATGCAAACTGACATTACCTCCAAAATCGCCCGTTGTAACTCTTCCGCCAAATTCGATATGTGTTTCCCTAATTTGCCCAGAATCCCAAAGACCAATTGTTAATTTTTCTCCTGTCAAATTTAAACCTAAGCTGGCACCGCTATATAGCTCTGTTGCCCCGATTGTTTTTGCGGATCCCTCATTAAAAACGGTGTAAAAAATCGGAACTCCATTATATATTCTTTGCAATGAATAATTTTCAGACTCTATTATTTTATACGCTTTTTTGTAGTTCTGTATTAATTGACGTTGCTCTATGTTTTTTAATTTATTTTTTCTAATTAGTTCTTCACTAGCTGGTTTACTATAAGAACTAACAATAATATTTTTTTCAACATCAGATTGAGAAAAACAAACTATTGAAAAAAATAAAAGGTAATATTTTTTCATAATTTATACATTTAAAAAGCCCTCCGGAGAGGGCTTGAAATTATTAATATCCTTTATTTTGGTCTAAATTTTTATTTATATCTCTTTCTCTTTGAGGAATAGGATAGATAGTTTTATCAGCTCCTGGTGCAGATTCTGCACTGTTTGCTAAACCAGCGCTACGAAGAGGAAGATTGTTTCTCAATAAATCCATACGTCGTAAACCTTCAAAACAAAATTCTTTTCTTCTCTCATTTAATATATCTGTCAAAGTTAGTGCCGTTAATGGAGCTAATCCTGCTCGAACTCTCGTACGATTAACATCTGCTACTGGTAGAGATCCACCAACTGTTAAATTACCACGCAAGTTGGCTTCGGCTCTAATTAAGAACATTTCTGAAATTCTAATTACTGGAGGATCATCAGTTCTAGTAGCAGCAGTTGGATATTTTGAAGTAAAAAGATCCTGAACACCAACAGCACTGGTTCCAGTTCTTGTTAACGTTGCTGAATAACGCAAATCACCTACTTCAGAAGTAAATAAAGCCTTTAAATTATCCGAAAACGGACAGTCGCCTCTACCATTTGCATTACTACCATTAAATAAGTTAGAATAGGATTCAGTAGTAGCTGCATCTCCAGCAACATTTTGCAAAGTAAAAATCAATTCAGTACTTAATGTGTTATAAAAAGTGTAATTTGTTGCAAAGGTGAAACCAGTTGTATTAATCACTTGATTAGAATAATCAGCAGCTTGAGCCCATTTTTCCTGATACAAATACAATCTGGCTAATAAAGCTTTAGCACTTGCTACAGTTGCTTTTGTTCTATCCGTTGAAGTTGGCGTGATAGTGTTTACTGCATCCAATAAGTCCTTCTCAATCTGAGTATGAACCTCCTTCAAAGTGCTTCTTTTTGGATATTCAATCGTTCCTTCAAAAGGTTCAAGAACCAAAGGTACAGATAGATTAGCTTCTTTAAGATTTTGTTGTAGCTGATGACCATAATTAGCTGATAGTCGGAGGTATAGCAAAGCTCTTACAAATTTAGCTTGTCCTATTATGTTAGCTTTTTCAGCATCTGTAAAAGCATTTGTAGGCTGTGAAGGAACGTTAGGAGTATTCTTAATCACAGCGTTAGCTTGCAGTATTGCATTGTAATGAGCAATCCAGAAAGCTGAGGTTGATGTATTGTCAGACAATGTTATATAATTGAAAATTTCGTTAAAAGTAGGAAAAGAGCCTACAAATTTAACATTGTCCGTTTGCCATTCAGTAGCGGCATCATAACTACCTGACAGTACATTCGACGGCTGACATGCGCTATACATACCATTTAGAGCACCGTTAGTTAAAGTTTCATTTGAAAAAACTACTTCTGGTGTTAGTGAATCTTCAGGTTTTAAATCAAGTGTATTATCACAGGAAAAAAACAACAAAGAAGACATAAATAGGAATATTATTTTTTTATTTTTCATCTTAGTATAATTATTTAATTAAAAAATTAATTTAGCACCAAACAAATAACTTTTAAATTGTGGTGGAGTAAAGAAAGTTTCACCAGCTCCTAAATTTGCAAGTGTACTAGTTGTTTCTGGGTCAATACCTTTTAACGCACTGCTTTTAAAAGTATATAAATTAGTAACTGTACCGTAGAAACGAACACCGCTAATAAAACCTATTCTTTCAAAAATAGCTCTTGGTAAGTTATATCCTAAAGTAATGTTTTTTAATCTTAAAAAAGAGCCGTCTTTTAGTTGAGCTGTAGAACGTTGATTAAATGTTGCACGGGTAGCACTAGTTAAGGAAGGCGCATAAGCCGTTTGACCTGGAGTTGTCCAATAATCTAATACTCGTGGATCTTTGTTGAAATCACCTCCTGAGGTTATGTTATCAGTAAACCTCTGACCATCTACGAAAATGTCATTTCCATAACTGTAGTTAGCAAAGATATTCAAATCAATATTTTTATACTTAAATGTATTTGTAATACCGCCGACAAATTCTGGATTAGCATCTCCTGCAATAACTCTATCAGCAGCTGTTGGTGCAGTGGTTGGAGTACCAGCTTTATTCAACCATTCAGCATTTCCAGTTTGTGGATTGATACCAACATATCTAATTAAGAAAAAAGTGTTAATTGAATACCCTTCAATCGCTCTTTGCGAAAGAGATCCAGCAATAAATCTGTTACCATCTAAATCGACAGCAGCTCCTGGTAATGAAAGAACTTTGTTATCATTACGGGCAATGTTAAAATTAGTTGTCCACTCAAAATTTTCTGTTTTGAAATTTGTAGTGCTTAAATCAATCTCGATACCTCTATTTTGCATAGATCCGAAATTACCTGTAATAGTAGTAAAACCATTTGTTGCTGGAATGGGCGGACTTAAAAGCAAATCAGTGGTTTTTTTATCGTAAACGTCTACTGTTAAATTCACTCTGTTATTAAATAGACTTAGGTCTACCCCAAGGTTGATTGTCTTAGATTGCTCCCAACGATAAGTACCATTAGCAGGTTGTGTGTAAACGAAGCCAGGCGTATTATTATACGCACCTCCCGCACCTCCTGAGTATAGTGGGAAAAATGCAAAATCACCAACTCTATCGTTACCTGTTGTTCCAATGGAAGCTCTTAATTTTAAATCGGAAATAACTTTACTATCCTGCAAAAACAATTCCTCTTTTGCATTCCACGCTCCTCCAACTGCCCAGAAAAGACCGTACTTGTAATCATCGGCAAATCTACTTGAGCCATCTCTTCTACCCGTTATGTCTAAAATATATTTTTTATTATAGTCATAATTGATTCTTGCAAAATAGCCGTTTAATCTAGAATCTTGTGTAAAAGATGTAGTTATGGTTTTTGTTGCGCCAGAAGTAAGGTTTATAAGTAAATCTGAAGCAAATCCCGTAGCTTCTAATCTAGCCACTCTAATTTCATTTTGTTCGTACGCAGAGCCTATTAAAGCGCTAAAATTATGCTTTTCAAATAAGCTTTTTTCATAAGACAAGGTATTTGTTACTACATATTTATTTTGTGTAGAAATATCATTGTACGCTTCACCTCCTGGGGTATTAATTTCAAAAGATCTTTCAAACTGTTCTAAAAATAATCTATCAACACCAAAATCAGTCTTAAATTTTAGCCCTTTCAGCAATTTTACTTCTGCAAATACATTCCCAGTAAACCTCGAAGTGTTTGAGTCATTCATATCTAATTCTTCGATTGCTACAAGATTTGGAACAAAGCCATTTTGTGGAGCAAAGCTTCCGTCTTCCAAGTAAATAGGTACCCACGGAGCTATTAATGCAGCTCCAGTAAAAGGAGCGAATGTGGAGTTTTCAGAACCCACACGATCATTTTTCGTTTCTGCATAAGACATTGTAGAACCCACTTTCACAAAATCATTTGCCTCGTGATCAATTGACAATCTACCAGAAGTGATTTCAAGATTATTTCCTAAAACAAATCCTTCCTGATCAGACCTTCCAAAACCTACATAAAAAGAAGTTTTCTCTGAACCTCCAGACACACCAACGTTTGTGTCAATTGACACACCTGTTCTTGATATTGCATCTAACCAATCGATATTTCCAGGAAGGAAATTAGCTGGATTGTCAGTTGTTCCATTGTTTCTTAAGGTTTTAAATCGTCTGTATTGATCGCCAGTCATCAATGTCAACTCATCGGTAGATTGAGTGATAGACATATTTTGATCAATAGTGATTTTTGTAGCTTGACCTTTCTTCCCTTTTTTAGTAGTTATTAACACTACTCCATTAGAACCTCGGGAACCATAAATTGCAGTTGCTGATGCGTCTTTCAAGACTGTCATACTTTCAATATCATTAGGATTGATTTCCAATAATGGATTAAGCGCCTGACCACCTTGAGCTGTAGTCAATTGTAAGTCATTCAATGGAACTCCGTCAATAACAAACAAAGGTCTACCACCACCCGAAATAGATGCATTACCTCTAATTTTTACTTGTGTTGCCGATCCTAATACACCCGATGAATTGACAACCTGAACACCTGCCGCCTGACCTTGAAGTAATTCTTGAGGTGAAACACCTACTATGTTCTCGATAGCTTCAGCTTTGATAACCTTGCTTGCTTGCACAAGTTTCTTTTTAGTCTGTGTTCCGTATGCTACGTTTACAACAACTTCTTGAAGATTTACTGATCCAGACATTTTTAGATCGATGACTGATGAACTACCAACTGTTTTTTTTGCAGAATCCATTCCTAAAAAAGAAAACTCAAGAACATCACCTTGTTTTGCTTTGATGGAAAATTTACCATTTAAATCTGTTTGGGTGCCATTTTTAGAGCCGATAATTACTACATTTACTCCCGGCAAAGAGCCAGTTTCATCGGTAACTGTTCCCGAAATTGTTTTCTCTTGTGCAAAAGAAAACTGCATTGATAACACTACTGAAAGTGTAAGAATCCATTTGAATTTTG
Organism: Flavobacterium sp.; assembly: GCA_043770265.1. Taxonomy (GTDB): domain Bacteria; phylum Bacteroidota; class Bacteroidia; order Flavobacteriales; family Flavobacteriaceae; genus Flavobacterium. Next base: position 8,751 of record JAYVIK010000181.1, read on the forward strand.
ATCTCATATTAATTTATTTGAGTTAGTTTAAAGCAAAACTCTTAATAATTTCTTAACATTCCTAACATTTAGAATCTTTTTTTATGCGTGCATACAAATTTTAACATTTTAACAGATAAACTGTCTTTTGTTATATTATATGTTTTTTTTCGAGCCTAAAATTCAATATTATAATTTAAAGATACAATGGTATTTGTAAATTTATTCTTTTGGCCCTTAATGCTACCATTTGAAAAAGATATTTTTAGAATTCCATTTTTTGTCCTTAAGCCCAATCCAATGCCTATTCCCAATAGATTCTCTTTGATGCTTGAAGAATTGTCTTCATAGTATCCGTAATCAAATATGGAATGGATATACAAATCTGGGGAAATGATATAGCGGTATTCGGTGATAATCGCAGTCATAAAATTAGCTTGCAAACTATTTTCGGCAAATCCTCGAATTGATTTTGTGCCGCCAAATCGATACAATTCATTAATTATATAGGTATCACTCTTTAAGAAATAATTTTGATAATTTATGTTAATGCAGTTTTTTGGGTTCAAATAGAAGTTGTGCATTGCATTTATGTTAACATAAGTCTGTTTGCTCCTGCCTGCGGTTTCTGCTAATTCTGATGTTTTTCTATTTCCAAGTCCCATATTAATCGAAATAGTTGTCTTTTTAGGAAAAGTTGAATTTACGTAATCTAATCGGGAGTATTCCAAGTTTGCCGTAAGAAACGAATTGGTGTAATCGCTAATGGTACTATTATTAGTATTTTGAATGTCGCTTGATTCTGTAGATTGGTATCCCAGATAGAGTCGCGTTTTGTAATCTATCAAATAACCCAAATCGATTGTTGTTTTTGTATTTTGAAAAATGCTATCTTGTTTGAAAATGTTGATTTGAGCTTTTAATCCAATTGGTGTTTTAAAAATATAGGGTAAATCGATACTTGCTTTAAACGTTTTTTGATTGTTTCCATCGCTTTTCCAATAGAGTGAAAATTGTTCGCCTGCTTTAATGGTATTTTCTAAAATTAGATCTAAGTATCCATTGAAGGTCAATTTTTCGCTTTCGTTGTTCGCAAAGCCTATAAATCCATCAAAAGTATTGGATTTCCTTTTTTCAAGATAAACATATACATTGGTAATGTCTTTTGTAAATAGGATTTCGGGAGTTTTAATTTGATTTACAAATCCAAATTTTTCAAAATCATTTTGAATTTTCCGAACTATTTCTTTATTAAATGTGCTGTTTTTGTATTTTTTATTTATTTGTTTTAAATGCCCTTCAGGAAAACTATTTTTTTTGTTGCTTTCGCTAAATTGTACAACTATTTCATTTAATTGTCGTGGTTGTCCAGATACGAATTGTAATTCTGCGTATAATGAATTGTTTTTTCTTTGGATGTTGACCAATTTTAATTTAGCCATTGAAAATCCATTTTGCTCTAATTTTTGTAGTGTATTGTTCAAAAAGGATTCTGATTCTGTATAAGGAAGAGTTAAAGTATCTTTGTTTTTGTCAAAAACAATCAGGTTTCTAATAATGTTTTTGTCTTTTTCTGTATCGGCTCCCTCTCCTTTTTTTCTCCCTCTCCTTTGGAGAGGGCTGGGGTGAGGATGGGTTGGGGTGAGGATTTTTTTACCTAAATATATATGTATAAATTTTATCTTTTCGCCTAAACCGAACTTTGCGATAAAACTCGAATCATTTTTTTTGTTATTTTCAAGAACTTGGTTCTCGATATATCCTATTTTGGAGAGTTTATTTGATAGGCTATTTATTTCATTGCTAATGTTTTTTGCGTTCAGATGAACGGAATTGTATTTTAAGGAATCAATAACTTTATTTTCCATAGTAGAACTTCCAATTATTTTCAATTGAAAATTTTGGGAAAAACAATTCGTCCCAATGGTAAAAAACAGTATAATGAAGAGTGTGATTTTCAAATGAATCTAAATTTTATTAAATGTAACGCAAATATCTATGGTTTGTGATAAAAATCATAATCTTAAATTGTCTAATTGAAATAGTTCTAAATGTATTGGTTTATTTCTCAATTCCTATTTTGTATGATTTCTGTATTTCATTAATAAACAAATATTTACTTATTGTAAAAATTAATTAATTATGGTTTGTTTAGAAAAAAATAATTACTACATTTGCAACCCCGTAAAAAGCGGGAAGTTTAATATATTAGAAATTTTAGTATTAATTATGCCAACAATTCAACAATTAGTAAGAACAGGAAGAACTCAGATAACTAAGAAGAGTAAATCGGTTGCTTTAGATTCTT
>JAYVIK010000182.1:0-3799 GCA_043770265.1 Flavobacterium sp.
TTACACCAAATATAATTGTTATTTTGTGTCTTCTAAATCCTGATTTCTTATGTTGAAAAACAACTCTAAATATTTTCTTTTTCTTCTGGTTTTGATATTGGCAAGTTGCGCCAAAAGAGGCAGCATCACTGGCGGTTTGAAAGATACGCTTGCTCCAGTTTTAAAATCAAGTTACCCAAAAAATTTTAGCACTGAATTTAAAGGAACTGAAATCAAATTGACTTTTGACGAATTTATCAAGCTCAAAGACTTGAAAAAGCAATTGATTATTTCGCCTCCATTAAAAAATGAACCCTTGATTTTACCTACAAGTGTGGGTAAATTTATTACTATAAAAATAAAGGATACTTTACAACCCAACACGACTTACAGTTTCAATTTTGGGCAAAGTATTGAGGACAACAACGAAGGGAATCCGCTCAGCCAGTTTAAATATGTATTTTCTACTGGTGCTATTATCGATTCGTTATCCATTTCGGGTGCTGTAAAAGATGCATACGCAAAAGAGGCAGAATCTTTTGTTTCGGTTATGCTTTATGAGGTCAATGACAAATTCAATGATTCTGTGGTGTATAAAGAAACGCCAAGATACATCACAAACACCTTAGACAGTTTGAAAACTTTTAAATTACAGAATCTAAAGGCAGGGAAATATTTGCTTGTGGCGATGAAAGATTATGGTTCCAATACTAAATTTAATTCCAATAAGGATAAAATTGGATTTAGAAAACAATTTGTTACCATTCCGAATGACACTGTTTTTGAACTCAAACTATTCAAAGAAGTACTTCCTTTTAAGGTATTGAAACCGCAACAAGCATCAGGAAACAGATTGATTTTACCGTTTGAGGGGAAATCAAACGCAATAAAAGTAACGTTGAAAAATAATGGAACCGAGTTGCCAACCATCATCACGAAATTCCCAAAAAAGGATTCGCTTCAAATTTGGTTTAAACCCTTAAAAACAGATTCCATTTCTGTAGCAGTTTCAAAAGAAAAGTACAATAAGACTTTTACTTTAAAAGTAAAAGAGCAGAAAAAAGACAGTATTAATATCAAAACTTTAGAAAGCAGTAGGAATGGTTTTAGAGATTCATTCGTGTTGGAAAGCGCCACACCTTTGATAAAAATTGATGATTCAAAAATAAAATTAATCAATAAAGATTCTGTTGCTGTAGCTTTTACAACAAAATATGACGATTTTAACCAACAAATAATATTTAATTTTAAAAAGAAACTTTCTGAAAACTATACTGTTATTATGATGCCAGATGCACTGACAGATTATTTGGAACAATCCAACAAAAAAAATATACTCTTTAATGTGAACACAAAAAGTCAGGAAGATTATGGCAATCTGAAAGTAAGTTTACTAAACGTAAAACGATTTCCCCTACTAATTCAACTAACCAATAAAGAGGGACTCGTAATGGCATCAGAATATTGTGAAAGCAACACAAAAGTGGAATTCAATTTTATCGATCCGGCTGTTTTTTCGCTTAGAGCGATTTATGATGACAATAAAAATAAGGAATGGGACACTGGAAATTATCTAGAAAAACGCCAAGCCGAAGAAGTAATTTATTTTTCGAAGGAAATCGATGTTCGTGCCAATTGGGATATTGAGCAAATTTTTGATTTGAGTATTCCTTATACACCCGAACCGAAAAAGAAAGTGGAAAAAAAGAAAAAAGAAGGTTCAGGGTTTTAGTTCGAAAGAATCCCTATCGTTAAGGAATCCTAGTTTGTTTCTTGTCTCATGGATTTTTTCTTTATTTAATTCTACTATGAAAACACTTTCGATTTCTTGCGGTTCCAAAACAGAATTTCCCAGAAAATCAACAGCTTGCGAATGCCCAACATATTCGAAATTGTTGTCGTCAACTCCAATTCTATTCACGCCAATAGTGTAACACATATTTTCTACAGCACGCGCTTTGAGTAAAATATCCCAAGCATTTATTCTTGTTTTTGGCCAATTTGCAACATAAATTAATACATCATACTCTTCAATGTTTCTTGCAAATACCGGAAAACGCAAATCATAACAAATAAGTGGGCAAATTTTCCAGCCTAAGTAATCTATAATCAATTTTTCTTTTCCAGAAGTATAGACTTCGTCTTCTCCAGCTAATGTAAACAAATGTCGTTTATCATAAAATTGAATTTCTCCCGAAGGAAAAACAAACACCAATCTATTGTAGTAATTACCATTTTCTTTAATAATTAAACTTCCTGTAATAGCACTATTCTTGGCTTTCGCCAAAGATTTTATCCACACAATTGTTTCTCCCTTCATTGTTTCGGCGACATTGCTTGGATTCATGGTAAAACCTGTAGTGAACATTTCAGGTAGCACAATCAAATCTACTTTTTCAGAAATGGCATAGATTTTTTGTTCGAAATAGTTTCGGTTGGCGGTTGGGTTTTCCCAGAATAATGATGATTGGATTAGGGCGATTTTCATATCATAAAATTAGTAAAAAATGAGCCACAGACGGCACGGATTGAACGGATTTAAACTGATTTAATTTTAAAATTATGATGAAACTAACTTTTTATGGTTTTTGCAATCCAACTTTTATCTTTTTGGATAAAGCCTTTATTGAGCGTTTCTTTACTCAAAAACACTGAGTCTTTTAACATTTTTATGATTAATAGTAGGCTCAAAATAAAGAAAATTACACTTTGATAATACTGTGGTAATTTTAGAAATTGACTAAACATTATCGCTTGTAGAAATATAGCAGGGATAAAAAAAAGAATCAACGGTCTTAAAAATTTTGTAATGCTATTATGTTTGATGTCACTTTCAGAAACAAGTTTTTCAGCCAAAACTTTATCAATCATTTCATCAAATTGGTCTTTTCGAAGAATTAAACCACGCCCCTTAATCCGTCCTGATTCTATAAAATAAATTTCAACTCCGGCTGTATCAAAAAAATATTTTTTGATTTTGATGCTTTTAATAGTTCTAATATCAATTGTCGGGGTCACTGAATTAAAAAACATAATGTAAAACAGTAAAGTGAAAACAAGTAAAGTAAATGATGCCGTAAGAAGAGCCAGATCCATCTTATGCTTGTTGTAAAAAACAAGAGCAGCATATAAACTCATAGTAATATTAATGAATAATCCCATTGAAAATCTTAGGATACCATTAACTGATGTTTTATAATCTTCTACCAAATTAACTTCGGGCGTTTTGCTAAATACCAATTTGTTATCAAAAATATGCAAATATTCGAATTTGGTTTTCACTTTTTGTTTTGCAGTTTCGCCGTCAATTATAAAATCGGTCAATTCATTTGGAGCAACATCCAAAACTGCAGCCAAGCGTTTTAAGGTTTCGGCTGTGGGTATGGTATCTCCATTTTCAACTCGTTGAACAGTTCGCAAGGACAAACCTGAATCTTTGGCTACATCGTCTTGTGATAAAGCTTTTCTTTTTCGTAACTCTTTTACTTTTTGTGCTAAATTTTGGTTTTCCATAAATCTATTATATTATTGGCCAAAAATAAATCAATTCAACTATAAATATTGAAATAATGCTATGTCATCTTTATGACATTTGCATTTTGTATGTGATAAAGTCAGATTCTCGTATTTTGTTAACAAAAAACGCATCCAAATCAATGAATGCGTTTTTATACAACTTTACTCTAGTCCCCCCTTTGGGGGCTAGGGGGCTTATTATTTCAAACTTGCCGATAAATATTCTCTATTCATTTGCGCAATATAATCTAGTGAAATTCCTTTAGGGCATTCCACTTCGCAAGCTCCAGTATTGGTGCAGTTA
>JAYVIK010000183.1:0-3793 GCA_043770265.1 Flavobacterium sp.
ACCTCTTAAATTGGCAACAGCATAAACGCCGCCATTTTCCATCCATACCGCATTGGCAATGCTAAAACTTGGGGTTAAACTAATGTTGAATCCGCCATAACCATAAAGGATAGTTGGGTTTTTTCCGTTAAGTTTTGTTCCTTTTTTGTGGGTGATTATCATTGGGATTTTAGTTCCGTCTTTCGAAGTGTAAAAAACTTGTGTCGAAACATAATCCTCGCTTTTAAAATCAACTTTTGGTTTTTCGTATACAGTTGACTTTCCAGAATTGGGTTCGAAAGCAAAAATAGAGCCCGGTGTTGTGTAATTTGTAAATGAATAGTAAAGTGTTTTTTCTGCTTTTTTACCGCCAAATCCTCCAGCAGTTCCAACGCCTGGTAATTGAATTTCACGAACTAATTTTCCAGCATAATCATATTGTTTGATAAATGAAACGGCATCTTTCATATAATTAGCGAAAAAATAGCCGCCTCCAGTTGATGGCGAAAGTACATTTTCTGTTTCTGGAATAAAATCTTTCCAGTTTTCCGGTTTCGGGTTGTTTACATCAACAGTAACAATGCGTTTGTTTGGCGCATTCAAGTCGGTTTCGATGAATAATTTTTCGCCTTCATTTTCGATCACATTATTGTCACTGTTAAAATTATCGACAATGGTAATAATAGGAGCATTCGGTTTTGTTAAATCTTGAATATACAATTCATTTCCATAAGTAGAATTGGCAGCTGTAATCACTAAAAACCGATTATCTTCAGTAACACCTCCACCAACATATCTTCTTTTTTGATCCAACCCAAAAATAACTTTATCTTCTTTTTGAGGTGTTCCTAACTTATGGAAATACAATTTGTGTTGATCCGTCTTAGCCGATAATTCACTTCCTTTGGGTTTGTCATAACTGGAATAGTAAAAACCTTCATTTCCTTTCCAAGACACTCCACTAAATTTTACATCAACTAATGTATCTTCAAGGATTTTTTTAGATTCAACATCCATTAAAATTACTTTTCGCCAATCGCTTCCTCCTTCTGAAATTGAATAAGCCACTTTTGAACCATCTTTTGAAAAATTGACTCCGTCAAGGGACGTCGTTCCTTTTTTAGAAAAAGTATTAGGGTCTAAAAAAACAGTTTCAACACCCTTCACATCTTTTCGATACATCACTGATTGGTTTTGCAATCCATTATTTTTGGAATAATAAGTATAATTTCCTTCTTTCGTGGGTGCACCTATTTTTTCGTAATTCCACAATTTTTCCATTCTAGCTTTTAAGGCTTCTCTGAAAGGAATTTTAGACAAATAATCATAAGTCACGTCGTTTTGAGCTTTTACCCAAGCACCTGTTTCGGCAGATTTATCATCTTCTAACCACCGATATGGATCGGCTACTTTAGTGTCGAAATAAACATCGACCGTTTCACCTTTTTTGGTTTGCGGATATTTTAGCGTATTCCCTTTTTGGTTTTGACCAAATGAAGCTATTGATGAAGCTATTGCCATTATTAAAATTATTTTTTTCATAACAAATTTTTTATATTCGAACAAAAATAAGCAAATATTCCTCATATAAAATTGACAAAATATAAAATTTACTTAAAATAGAAAACCCATGTAAATGCTGAAGATTTGAAAGGGTTTTGAGTAAATTATTCTGTAGAGAATATCTTCCCGATAATTATCGGGAGAACCGACAACCTGTTTCCTACCAGTAGAATCTGTATTTTTTAAAAAACGCTATTTTACTGGCGTTGGTGTTTTTTAAGTTTTGCAAAACTTAACATTTTATAGCATTTTACCACTTAATAAGTGCACATATATTAATGTGTTGTAAATCAAGATAACTATTGTTTATTAATAGCTATCATTAGCCAAATGTCAATATTATTTAATACATTTGGCTACCAATAAAAAATTTTATGAAAAGAATTATAGGGAGAGAAAGGGAAATAGAATTGTTACATCAGGCTATCAGTTCTGATAAGTCAGAGTTAATAGCTATATATGGAAGAAGACGTGTTGGAAAGACTTTTTTAATTCGTGAAACCTATTCTAAAGAAATGATTTTTGAAGTTTCAGGGATTCCTGATGGAAGTTTTAAACAACAATTGTTGAACTTTCATATTGAACTTTCTAAAAAATATAAATATCCAACTAAGACAACTTTACCAATTAATTGGATGGAAGCATTCGCACTATTAGGGAACTATATAGACACTTTTAAAAAATCAACCAAAAAAGTAATTTTTATAGATGAATTCCCTTGGATTTATACTCACAAGTCAAAATTTGTACAAATGTTTAGTCACTTTTGGAATAGCTATTGTACAAAACGAAATGATTTGATTGTTGTGATATGTGGTTCTTCTGCTTCGTTTATGGTTAATAAAGTAATTAATGATAAAAAAGGCTTACATAATAGGATAACCATACCTATAAGATTGTTGCCTTTTAATCTTTATGAAACTGAACTTTTTCTAAAATCTAAAAAAGTTAATTTAGATAGATATTCCTATCTTCAACTATATATGGCTATTGGAGGCATTCCTCACTATTTGGAAAAAATTAATCCAGGGGACAGTGTTCCTGTAGCAATTGATAGACTTTGCTTTCAAAAAAATGGTGTTTTAGTAAATGAATTTGATCAAGTATTTGCTTCTTTGTTTGAAAATTCCGAGAATCACATGAAAATAATTGAAGCTTTAGCTTCAAGCCAAAAAGGAATGTTAAGACAAGAATTGATAGACAAATCGAAGATTTCTTCTGGCGGTTCACTATCAAATACGATTCAAGAGTTAATCGAATCTGGATTTATTTCTGAATATTATCCATACGATAAAAAAACAAAAGATACCCTTTATAGGCTTTCAGACGAATACTCTCTTTTCTATTTAAAATTCATTAAAAATAATTCGAGCACAAGTTGGACTAGTCTTTTTACTTCGCGGAGTTATATATCATGGGGAGGTTTTGCATTTGAAACTTTATGCCTTAAACATGTTGACCAAATTTTAAAAAAACTAGGATTAATAGGCATCAATAGTAGAAGCTCCAGTTGGAGAAATAAAAATACTCAAATTGATTTACTTATAGCAAGAAGTGACCGCAGTATCAATATTTGTGAAATGAAATTTTCTGTAAATGAATTTGTTATTGACAAATCTTATGCTGAAAATATACGAAATAAGAAAAGTGAATTCATGAAAGAAACAATAACAAGGGACAATTTATTTGTCACATTTGTCACAACTTATGGAGTTAAAAAAAATGCCTACAGCAATGAAGTTGTGGATAATGAGGTTACTATGGATAGTTTATTTGAAAAAATTTAGATATTTTAAAATTTATTGGCAGCCAAAAGCAATGATTATAACGCGCTTTTGGCTACCAATAAGATCATCCACATAGTTAATGACAAAGAAATAAGTTGTGTTTATTGGTTCTCGAAAAGGGATTTTGGACAAATAATCATAAGCTAACTTATTTTGAGCTTTCACTGACGAAGCGGTTTCGGCAGATTTATCATCTTCTAACCAGCAATAGGGATCGGCTACTTTAATATCGAAATATATACATCGACCGTTTCACCTTTTTTGGTTTGCGGAATTTTATTGGACTTCATTTTTGGCTTTGACTAAATGAAGCCCTTGTTATTGTAGCTATTGCCATTATTACAATAATTTTTTTCATTAGAAAGGCATTAACCCAAGTTGCAGCTAATCATCCCGAACTTTCTGTGTTTAGAGCATATTGGTGATTTTTAATTTCCAGTTTGTGTACTACGGATTTTTTGGTA
>JAYVIK010000184.1:0-3787 GCA_043770265.1 Flavobacterium sp.
GCTGTTGGTGGTCTTTCGTTAGATTGCTCTAACAAAGCATACATTTTATTGATTTTATTGATCGAACCAATTTTGTTCAAAGGCAAACGAACGATACGAGATTGCTCTGCCAAGGCTTGTAAAATCGATTGACGAATCCACCATACGGCATACGAAATGAATTTGAAACCACGTGTTTCATCAAAACGTTGCGCTGCTTTTATCAAACCTAAGTTTCCTTCATTGATCAAATCGGGAAGTGTTAATCCTTGATTTTGGTATTGTTTTGCTACCGAAACCACGAAACGTAAATTGGCTTTTGTCAATTTTTCTAACGCTGCCTGATCTCCAGCTTTTATCTTTTGTGCTAATTCTACTTCTTCATCGGCCGTGATAAGATCCACTTTTCCAATTTCTTGTAAATACTTGTCTAGCGATGCAGTTTCACGATTAGTTACCTGCTTGGTGATTTTAAGTTGTCTCATGTTTTTGTCTCTTTCATTTAAAGTGTACAAACTATTATACGTTTGTCGTTTCAAAAAAGTTACAAAAAAAATAAAATAATTAAACGGCAGCTTCAGAAACAATATTTAAACAACAGAAAAGTAGTTATAGAAATGGATTAATTAATAAACCATTAATTTCAGCAATAAATAATATTAGAAAAATAGTATTACAGTTCTAAAAAATTCTGAACATTTTTACCATTCCACTTGCCTAAAAATTTATAGGGAATAAATCTGGCAAACAGTTCTTCTTTGTACCACTTGAGTTTTCTGGTTAGACGAACAACCTCTTTGTGTTTTTCATTTTTATAGGCATAATCAATCATTTCGGCTTGAGTCTTCCATATACTTAGTGTAGCTTGTTGTATCAAAGGCCATTCGCCAACACCAATTGATAGTGCTAATCCGTCATAACCTTCTAAGCTTTTGCTCACTTGACCGACTTTTCTCCAAAAAGAAATCAATTTTGAAAGTCGAATACGGGCTCGTGTTAAAACCATAACTGGTTTATCTAAAGCCAAAGTGGCATTGGAAATAAAAGGTTGCTTTCCGTCCCATTTTCCGTGAGCTTCTGCCGCTTCCGCAAAAACGGTAAACGATTCAGCGCTTTTAGATTTATAGTTGTTAAAAAACGAATTTTTTTCAAAAAAATTAGTAGCATGTATTTCAGATGTCCAAATACATAATAATGCATAAGTTCCAAAGTTTGGTTTTGAACTAAAACCATTTTCAGCGCCTGAACCCAATAGTTTGTAGAACACCAATCCATCAATATTTTTGAAATGAGCGTGTCCTAATTGCATTTGGGCGAGTGCCCAAAGTTTATTGGAAAAACTTTCTAATTTAAAAAAAGTGCAAGTAGTTATTTGGCTCATGAATTTTAGTGGTATTTTATGTGTCTGTTTCGAGAAAAATGAAAAAATATTTTTTTTTAGATTCTATGAAGCAGATGCTATTTTAGCTTGTTTGAATGCTTGTTGAATGTATTTACTTTTGATAATTAACATTCCAAAACTTTCGCCACCATGTTTTCCAATGTTTTTGTGATGCATTTTGTGTGCACGACGCAAGGCTAATACATATACATTATTTGATTTAGTAAATACTTTAAAGCGTTGGTGAATAACCAAATCGTGTACAAAAAAATAAGCTAAACCATATAATAAAATACCAAAACCAACCCAAGTGTACCAAGCATATCCGTTCTTCATTCCAAACATAATCAGCAACCAACTTGGTACGGCATAAATGATAAAAAACAAATCATTTCGTTCAAACCAACTTTTGTGGTCTTTTTTGTGATGATCAGCATGGAAATACCACATAAATCCGTGCATTATGTATTTATGATTTGCCCAAGCAGAAAACTCTGTTAGTATAAAAGTGACTAAAACGATGCTTAAATTAATTAAAATTTCCATGTTAAATAAATATAAATAGTGAGGCGAAAAATATAATTTGCAAAATCAATATGGTTAAAGACACAGTAAATTTACCTTTTATAATTGTGGGATAAAAAAAGTACGAAGAGAAAAACGCAACTCCAATCCAACTCAAATAATTTTGTAAACCGGGTAATCTACCTTCAAATTGCCAAAAATCTAGTTTCGGAGCTACTTGTTCGATAAGTAAATCAATACCTGTTACCAGAATAGCTGCTGCAACCAAAACAATTATTTTGTTTGTAAAGATACGACTTACTACTATGATTCCTGAACAAATAAGCATTGCCCAATTGATTGATATGATTAGTGGGACATTGAATAATTTATATCCCAATGCATTTCCGTAGGAATATTTTCCGAATATTAACCCAGTTTTTACGCCAATTATTTCTATTATAAACCCACAAAAAGCTATAGAAAAAAAAGCAACAATAAATTTTTTGTCTTCTAAGGGACTATGAATCAAAAAAACAAAACAGGTAAGTAATAATGTATAAGGTGTAAAAGGGCTAAAAAAAGAAGGATTAACCACAAACCCAATTGAGCCTGAGATATATACAAGAATTAAGAAATATAAAAAATAGGTTTTGTATGCTGCTTTCATTTTCTTTCCCGTTCTACTATAAGTTGACTGGCAATTTTTGCACTAAACAAACACAGCGGAATTCCTCCTCCTGGATGAACACTTCCTCCTACAAGAAATAAATTTTTAATACTGGACGAAAAATTAGCGTGTCGTAAAAATGCGGCAAATTTATTGTTGCTAGAATTACCGTAAAGTGATCCACCGAAAGAAGATGTCTGGTTTTCTATATCAATTGGACTTAACGTGCTTTCTGAAATGATGTGTTTTTCGATATCTGTTTTCAACATCATATTGATTTTGTCAATAACGTTCTTTCTAATAGCAGCGGTATAATTTATACTTTCACTTTTGTTATGTGGAACATTTACCATTACAAACCAGTTCTCGCAACCATCTGGTGCGTCATCCTTGCAATATTTTGAAGTAATATTGATATAAATAGTGGGATCCTCAGTTGGAAACTGCTTTGAAAACAAATAATCAAATTCCTTTTTATAATCATCACTGAACAAAATATTATGCAATCCTAATGCGGTAAATTCTTTATTGATTCCCCAGTAAAAAACATAAGCACTACTTGATTTTTCTTGTTTTACTAGCTTTTTTGGGGTGAAAGATTTTGGCAATAAATGTTTGTAAAGTGCATGGATATCTATATCGCTGACCACAATATCAAAAGGATAGCTGACGCCATTGCTTTCTATAGCGGCAATCCGATTATTAGATGTTACATTTAAGGTTTCGACAGCCGCATTATATTTAATAGTTACCTTAGCTTCTTCTGCTAGTTTGACTAAATGTGTTGTGATTTGATGCATCCCTTTTTTAGGCAAATACGCACCAAGATTAAATTCTAAATGCGAAATCATATTCATTAAAGCGGGCGCCTTGTAGGGATTCGAACCGTTGTAGGTTGCAAATCTATTAAATAATTGTACTGTTTTTGGATTAGAAAAGGTACCTGAATTTTGCTTATTCATTGTGCTGAATAATCCCAAAAATGGAGAAAACAAGATTCCTTTTAGCGTCTTAAAATTAATGAAATTTTTCAACTGATGAAGCGATTGTTTCAAAAACAAATCTTCGGTAGTTTTAAAATAAAATGCATTACGCTTTATGTGTTTTAAAACAGTTTCTTTATTTTCATTTAATTTTAAATGTACTTCATCTGCGAAATCATCCAAATTTGCCGATGCTTTTAGTTGCGTTCCATCCGAATAAAAATAGTTAGTTATGACGTCTAATTTCTGGTATTCAAATTTAGCTGAACT
>JAYVIK010000185.1:0-3782 GCA_043770265.1 Flavobacterium sp.
ATCGCGATACGATTGAATCCATCCTTTATATGTGGACCAAATTATAGCTTCACTTGTAGGACGAACGATTAGTTCTTCTTCTAATTTTGCATTGGGATCTACCATTAATTTACCCGGATTATCTGGGTCATTTTTCAATCTATAATGAGTTACAATAGCGCATTCTTTAGCAAAACCTTCGGCATTTTTTTCTTCTGCTTCAAACATACTTTTGGGAACGAACAATGGGAAATAAGCGTTTTGGTGTCCCGTTTCTTTGAACATCCGGTCTAATTCTGCTTGCATTTTTTCCCAAATTGCATAGCCGTAAGGTTTGATCACCATACAGCCTCTAACTCCTGAATTTTCGGCTAGATCGGCTTTTACAACTAGCTCGTTATACCACTTTGAATAATCTTCTTCTCTTGTTATTAGGTTTTTGCTCATATCGAATAGTTTGGCACAAATTTTGTTTTGTTTATTTTAACTAAATAGTTCGACAAAACTAAGTATTTTTGTATTGTACAACAATAAAAATCCCACTGATATGAAAACAAATATTTTATTACCCAAAAAAGTAACACTTTATTCACTAATTGGATTTTTAAGTGTTCTGTTAACTTCTTGTGGTTCCTATATAAACAGCTCCTATTATGATAGTGATGGAATATATGGAAATACAGCCAGAGAAACTCCATCAGTTTCAAGCAATCAATATAAAAACTATTTCAGCTCTTTGCAAGATGAAATCAAGGTTTCAAACGATACCATCATTATTCCAAACCAAGGTTATACAGAAACAAATGTTATCAATGTGTATAATGACCCTTGGAATATGGGCTTCGGGATGGGCTGGGGTAACGGCTTTGGAATGGGATGGGGAAATGGTTTTGGAATGGGATGGGGTAACGGCTTTGGCTGGGGCGACCCATTTTTTGGAATGGGATGGGGTGGCGGTTTTGGCTGGGGTAGCGGTTTTGGCTGGGGCTGGGGAGGCCCGGGTTGGGGATATCCAGGTTGGGGTTGGGGAAATCCAGTTTGGGGCTACCCTATTTATGGAAATAACAATAATTACTCTTATAATTCTGGCAGAAGAGGTTCTTCTTATGCTTATGGTGTAAATGGCAACCGATCTTCTCAAAATCAATCCTATTCTGACAGAACATCGAACTCTACGAATTCAAGAAGAAGTGCAACAAGTAGTACTACTCGAAATAATTCCTCTTTCATGACTAGAGATTATTCACAAAACAACACTTCAAGAACAAGTACTAGTACTAATTCAGACGGTTCTAGAAGCCAAAATTATTCAAACACAAGAAATTACACACCAAGTTCGACTAATTACAATAGTAACAGTAGCAGTACTAGATCATCATCAAATAGCAATTACAGTAGCGGAAGATCATCAAGCAGTGGAAGTTCTGGTGGAGGAACAAGGTCATCTGGCGGTTCTAGAAGATAATTTGTTTTCCAAATAAATAATATACAACCTTAATAGAATAAAAGATGAAAAAATTCATATTCTTAGTATGTATTGGATTCACTTTCAATATGGCTCGATCACAAGAAATCCCGGATGCAGTTCGATATTCACAAGATAATTTAAACGGAACAGCTCGTTTTAGAGCTATGGGCGGTGCTTTTGGAGCTCTTGGAGGCGATTTATCTTCTATAAATGTAAATCCAGCAGGATCGGCCATTTTTTCGAATAATCAACTAGCTGCAACATTGACTAATTTTAATAAAAAAAACGATTCTGATTATTTTAAAACAAAAACTAAAGCATCAAATAATTCCTTTGATTTGAATCAAGCTGGTGGTGTTTTTGTTTTTAAAAATCAAAATACTTCAAGTGCTTGGAAAAAGTTTTCAGTAGCTGTAAATTATGAAAAAACTAGTGATTTTAACAATTCCGTTTTTTCGGCTGGGACAAATACGACAAATTCTGTTACTAGTTATTTCTTAAGTTTTGCTAATCCAAATTCATCAATTAATCAAGGTGGATTTTATTTAGATAATGTAAAGAAATTATATTATGAAGAATTTAATTATGAAGATCAACAAGCTTATTTGGGTATTAGAGGAAATGTAATTAAACCAAATTTGCTTCAAGATGATAACGATAGTTACAGTTCAAATAGCATTGGAAGGAATTATTATCAGGAAAACATAATTGAATCTGTAGGATATAATGGGAAGGTATCTTTCAACGCTTCAACAGTATATAATGATAAATTAATTATTGGGGTTAATTTAAATTCTCATTTTACAGATTATCGACAATCAACCGAATTTTTTGAAAGAAATGATAATAATGTTAGCGGCATTAAAAATGCAACTTTCCAAAATGATTTATATACTTATGGTTCAGGATTTTCATTTCAATTGGGGACTATTTATAAAGCAACCAAAGAATTACGTTTGGGACTCTCTTATGAATCGCCAACTTGGTATAGATTAAATGATCAATTAAACCAAAAATTATTTACAACTGGATCAAATTTTATAGATTTTAGAGCGGTTGGAGTAGATAATTATCCTATAATAAACGGTCAATCCAATACTTCCTCTGATTCAGATATTACTATTTTTTACGAACCTTACAACTTACAAACTCCGGGTAAATGGACTGGAAGTTTGGCGTATATTTTTGGTAAAAAAGGGTTAGTAAGTTTTGATTTTGCACAAAAAGATTATAGTGCTACTACATTCAAACCGAAAAATGATTTTACAGGTGCCAATAATCAAATGGCTACTATTTTAGCCGTCTCCAATGAATTTAGACTTGGAGCCGAATACAAAATTAAGGAATGGAGTCTCAGAGGTGGTTACCGTTTTGAAGAAAGTCCGTACACAAACAAAACAACTATTGGTGATTTAAATTCCTTCTCAGGAGGTTTTGGATATAATTTTGGGGCTTTCAGATTAGATTTGGCTTATTCAAATACCCAAAGAGATTCGGAAGAAGGATTTTTTACCCAAGGTTTTACCGATGCAGCAAAAATTAAAACTAGCAACAATAATGTCTCAATGACTTTGCTATTTGAAATGTAAAACTCAAAACAAAACGTTAGAATTATTGAATCTTAAAAACCACTTAGACTTATTATCTAAAGTGGTTTTTTCTTTGAAAACATTTATTGAATTACAAAAGGTCATGAAATAGCCCTGTTGGGAGTAAGTATCCTTTTGTGTCGGTGTTCAACACAAAAGATACTTCGGACAGCGGGACAAATCGTCTTTAAAAAACCAAAGATTTATGCTCCTAAAAATAAAAATCGTAATTTTGCCAACTTCCCAAATTATTGGAAATCTAAATATATGAGAACTAAGTCTTTAAAAAAAAATAGAATCAACGTGATTACCCTTGGGTGTTCCAAAAATGTATATGATAGCGAAGTCCTAATGGGACAACTAAAAGCGAGCGGAAAAGATGTTGTTCACGAAGAAGAAGGCAATATTGTTGTTATCAATACTTGTGGATTTATTGATAATGCCAAGGCAGAATCCGTGAATATGATTCTTGAATATGCAGACAAAAAAGAACGTGGTTTAGTCGATAAAGTATTTGTTACCGGCTGTTTATCGGAACGTTACAGACCCGATTTAGAAAAAGAAATACCAAATGTAGATCAGTTTTTTGGCACAACAGAATTGCCCGCATTGCTAAAAGCATTAGGAGCCGATTACAAACATGAATTGCTTGGAGAGCGTTTGACAACCACTCCAAAAAATTATGCGTATCTAAAAATCGCTGAAGGTTGTGATAGACCCTGTAGTTTTTGTGCCATTCCGTTAAT
>JAYVIK010000186.1:0-3774 GCA_043770265.1 Flavobacterium sp.
TGGAAACCCGATTATTCGATGAAAAAAGCGTCTTATCACGTAATGGTTGATTTAGGACGCGTTTATCATTTGTCGGAAATCCATTTACACGATATGCACGATATCAAAAATTTCACAGTTGAATATGGTGATGGCACTAATTGGACTCCATTATTTGTGGATCCTTGTGATACTTTTAAAACATGGAGTATCAATACTACCGATGTTTCCACACGGTATTTGCGTTTGTCGATGTATCAAAGTGTATTTGCAGCTGTAAACGAAATATTTATTTACGGCTATCCTGCGGAATCAAATACAGCAAAATCTGTGATAAGTACAAAAATGAAAAACACTAGTGACTCTAAATCTAATTTTGATTCAGAAAAACTGGAGCTATTTCCAAATCCTGTACATGATAAAATGGGTATACGGTTACCTCCTGAACTGATTGGAAAAAGCAATTTGGTCATAAACGATCTTTTGGGTAGAACAATCTACCATAAAGAAGTATTCACTACTACTGAAAATTCGATTATTGAACTCAATGATTTTCAGTTGCCCACAGAAAGTGGGGTTTATTTAGTGTCGTTATTCAATGAATCGGGTGATTATAAAACTTTAAAATTCATCAAAGCGAATTAAAGAAAAACTCCGTTGGTATTCGATTCATTAATATCCAATCTCTGTGATGCGTTCTATGATAAATAATAAGTCAAAATTTAAAATTTAACAGGAAAATTTTAGGTATAAAATTCGCGTTCTTATTGAAAGCAAAGGAAAAGGTAAATCTGGTGGTGCAACAGCAATAATTTATGTATATGTTGAAAGTGAAACGGTTTATTTACTTACGATTTACGGCAAAAGTGAAAAAGAAAATTTAAAACCCAATGAACTCAAAATGATGATTGCCAATTTGGAATTGAGATAGAACCCTTGCAGGAAACTGAACTAAATTCAGTTTGAATGTGAGGGTTTTTTGGCAGGAAAAAAAATGATTGGTTTGTGATTTCAAACAATTGTTATTTTTAAGGTACAAATATGTTAAAGTCTTAATGTACTAAAAGATGAAGGCTTACCTTTATAGCTAGAAATTCAAAATTATGTTTTTAATTCTTTTATTTTCCTTCATTATGAATTCTATAACAATCTTTGATTTTAATGTAAACAGCAATATTGATAATTGGCGAGTTGTTAATGACAGTGTAATGGGTGGTGTTTCATCTAGTAAATTTTTTGTCGATGCTTCTGGTAATGGCGTATTTAAAGGAACCGTTTCTTTGGAAAACAATGGTGGTTTTTGTTCTGTACAGCATTATCCAAAACCTATTTCGTTGAAGGAGAAAAAGGTTTTTAGTATTCGATTGAAAGGAGATGGCAAAAAATACCAGTTTCGGGTGAAATCAAAACGAAGTAATTACTATTCCTATATTTATGAATTTGAAACAACTACGGAATGGCAATCTATAGAAATCCCTATAACTGAATTATACGCTTCGTTTAGAGGAAGAACAGTTGACATCCCTAATTATGATGGTGCAAACTTGGAAGAAATTGCCTTTTTAGTTGGAAATAAAAAAAATGAAACATTTGAATTAATCATTGACAAAATTGAAGTTAAATAGTTTATACTAACAATCAAATGCAGCACGAGTTTTTGCAAATAGTTGAAGCAATGGCTTAAGACTGATAAAAACAATAATCACGACAAATGAAAGCAAAAAACATTTTAGAAACCATTGGCAACACACCTGTGGTTCAAATCAACAAGTTGTTTGGAAACAGCAAAGAAGTTTGGATAAAATTAGAGAAATCGAATCCTGGAAATAGCATCAAAGACAGAATTGCTTTGGCGATGATAGAAGATGCCGAAAGTAAAGGTTTATTGAATGCTAATAGCGTAATTATCGAGCCAACTTCAGGAAATACAGGAATTGGCTTAGCCTTGGTTGCGGCTGTCAAAGGTTACAAAGTGATTTTGGTAATGCCGGAATCGATGAGTGTAGAACGCAGAAAATTAATGGAAATTTACGGTGCGGAATTTGTGCTTACTCCTCGCGAAAAAGGAATGAAAGGCGCCATCGAAAAAGCTGCCGAATTAGTATTGGAAACTCCAAATGCTTGGTCACCAAAACAGTTTGAGAATCCAGCCAACGTTGAAGTTCACGAAAGAACTACAGCACAAGAAATTCTTGCTGATTTTCCTAATGGATTAGATTATGTCATCACCGGCGTTGGAACAGGCGGACATATTACAGGTGTTGCAAAAGTTTTGAAAGCTAAATTTCCCAACGTAAAAATAATTGCAGTAGAACCAGAATTATCACCAGTACTAAGCGGAGGGACTCCTGGACCACATCCTTTGCAAGGCATTGGAGCCGGATTTATTCCTGCTAATTACCACGGTGAATTAATTGACGAAGTAATTCAAGTAAGCAAAGATGATGCTTTTGAGTATGCCAGAAGAATTGCCAAAGAAGAAGGAATTCTTGTGGGGATTTCTACTGGTGCTTCATTGGCCGCAGTCGCTAAAAAACTGGAGACTATTCCAGATGGAGCGGTTGTGCTAACTTTTAATTATGATACAGGTGAAAGATATTTATCAATTGAAGGGTTGTTTTAAATCAAGGTATTGAAAAATTTAAAAGCCCTGTTTTGACAAAAATCGTAACAGGGCTTTCAATACTAAATAACATTTGTACTATTTATGCTGTGTGCAAAAAAACCTCCGCTGGAATTTGAAAATAATCTTTGAGCCTTTGAGCCATTTTCAAAGTAATCTCTCTTTTTCCAGATAGTACTGCCGAAACATGGCCTTTTGTTCCAATCAACGGTTCTAAATCTTTATTTTTTAATCCCATTTCTTGCATTTTGATTTTGATAACTTCTAAGGCATTGATTTGTGGCATTGGATGCATTTTGTCTTCATAATCTTTTATCAAAACAAGCAAAACTCCTAACTCATCATCTTCGGGTGTGTCGGGTTCAGCATGAAAAATTTCCATGGCACGCAGACAAGCAATTTTGTGTTCTTCCTCGGTTTTTATAACTTTCCAATTCATCATTTGTAATTTTAATTAGAGAGAATTTTCATCAAATTCAATTGTTTCAACATTTATTTTGTCATATTCTTTATGAGTGCCAAACCAAATGGTATAACAAGCTTTTCGCCTAAAGTTAAACGAAACAACTAATCTAAAATCATTTCCTTTAATATTAAAAACGACTCTTTGATTGTTTACTAAACTTGCATTTCCATAACTTGCCTTTAGATCGTTGAAATTGTCAAAATCGATTTTAGAAACTTCGTGATACCAAGTCAATAGTTGGTTTTTTGCTATCGGATACTTTTGAGTATAATATATGATGGTATTTCTGCTAATTATATTCATTCATCAAATGTACTTAGATTGTATTCAATTTGCAAACTTTTAATATAAATTTAATTTTGAAAAAGAAAGGAATAAATTAGAATAACAAATCACACTCCTTCTTTTGGAGAGGGCTGGGGTGAGGAAAAACAAAAAAACCCGCTTCTCACGAAACGGGTTTTTTTAATAAATTGAGGAAATCAATTATGCCTCAACTTCGAATGGAAGTATTGATACATACGATTTATTATCTCTTTTCTTTTGGAACTGAACAACTCCATCTACTCTTGCGTGTAGGGTGTGATCTTTACTAATGTAAACGTTTTCACCTGGATTATGTTTTGAACCTCTTTGTCTTACGATGATGTTCCCTGCAATAGCAGCTTGTCCACCAAAAATCTTAACACCTAAACGTTTTGATTCT
>JAYVIK010000187.1:0-31010 GCA_043770265.1 Flavobacterium sp.
GCAAAAGTACAACTTCTTTTTAATCTGGCAAGCTTTTTGTGAATTTTTTTTAGAAAATTTAATTTCCTTTTCTTCTCAATATTCTAACCAGTTTTTCAAAGATCGTTGCTCATTTAGCGGGGTGCAAATGTAACACTCATTTTTATTTCTCGCAAACTTTTTTAATCTTTTTTTGAAAATAAATTTTCTCTTGATTTCGTTTAATTTGCCAGTGTTTATAAGAACTTGTGCGCCATTGCGGGTGCAAAAGTAGTGAGTGTTTTCGATTAAACAAGCCCTTTTTCAATCTTTTTTTAAAGTATTTTTTAAGTTACTGACTTTTCGATATTTACAAGGGTGATTTTTTAATTATTTGTGATTTTATGGTAGTCGTTTTTAAGGATTCTAATAGTTTTGCCCCGTTTAAAGGAATGATTGTCTATAAATGATGCGAGGATTAATAACGACTTGCTGAAGTGGAATCAAAAAAACTGCCTCTTTATGATACTAAACAACCCTTATAACAGCGCTTTTTTTGTTTTTTGCTTTTTTTAGTAACTTTTGGGGGTGCCACAGACCGAGCTTTGACCAGGCTTTGACCGGGAGTTGACTGGGAGTTGACTGGGAGTTGAGTAAGTTCAAGCTATTCTAAAATATATAATCCGATAGCTCTTTATGAAAACCAATGCCCTAGCCATGATGGAAACGGCATCCTCTTGTGGCGGGGTTCGCCACAAGAGATACAGTGGACAGCGGGATTAAGCTCCTAGAAAAAATCTAATCGAAACGGATGGCTTTTACTGGGGATATCTTGGTTATTATATAGGAAGGAATTAGCAAGACCAAGAAGCAAACTGTAATTGTGAGCAGATTTAAAAGCAGTATATAACCCAAGTTGATGTAAACTGGCGCTTGATTGACGTAATAATTTTCGGGGTTGAGTTTGATTATTCCAAAATACTGTTGGATTAACAGCAGAGAAATACCAATAAGATTCCCCCAAAATAGTCCTCTTATTATAAGATAGAAGGCGTTGTATAAAAATATTTTTCGCACGGACCAATTGTTTGAACCTAATGCTTTGAGTATTCCTATCATTTGGGTGCGTTCGAGGATGAGTACTAATAACGCGACTACCATATTGATGGTGGCAACTAGTATCATTACGGCGAGTATTATTATGATATTTAAATCGAAAAGTTTTAGCCATTCGAAGATGTAACTGTATTTTTCGATTATGGTTTTGGTATCGAGAGTTGAGGATGTTTGCTCGTAAACTTGTTCGCCGATAGCTTTGATATTATCAAAATCATTGGCAAAAACTTCGAATGCTCCGACTTGATCGGGTTTCCACTTATTGATGCGTTGTATGTGTCGAATATCTCCTATTATATAGGTGGCATCGAAATCCTGAAATCCTGAATTGAAAATTCCTGTAATTTTAAATCTTCGAATGTTGGGCAATTTATTCTGGTCTTCTTTGATGAAAAATGTATTGAAAGAATCTCCTGCTTTTAGATTCAGTCTGTTGGCAAGCAATTGTGATATTAGTACTTCTTGATTGAGGTTCTTTGAAAAATCAGGTAATTTGCCAGACACAATATACTCCTTGATATTATCCCACTGATAATCTGTACCAACTCCTTTAAGAATTATTCCTTCGAAAGCCGTTTCCGTCCTAATTATACCTGCTTTGCTAGCAATAGCCTGAATATGAATTACTCCGGGGACTGAATTGAATTTTGGATAAAAATCTTGATTTTTTGAAACGGGAACTAATGTAACTTCGGATTGGTTGTTGTCGTAATTCGAAATTATGATATGACCATTGAAAGCGGAAACTTTATCCCGGATTTTCTGCTGCAATCCAATTCCTGTGGCAACCGAAACTATCATCATAATCATTCCGATGGCAATGGCCGAAATTGCAATTTTGATAATTGGTGATGAGATGCTGCTTTTATAGTCTTTAGCAGTTATGAGTCTTTTGGCTATGAAATATTCTATATTCAAAATTTATAGTTTGCGACAAAGATACATAAAGTTTTTTGCCACAGATTATACTGATTTACACAGATTAAAATAGTTTACTGTTTTTTACTCATAAATTTATAGATTTAAAATCACAGTGGCATTTTCTTCTTCATTTCTTCCACAATATTGAAAGCAGCCGGACATATTGACACGTTTTGTAAAGTTAAATCAGTGATTTGATGAAACTTTTTTCTATCAGTATGTGGAAATTCACGACAGGCTTTTGGGCGAACATCATAAATGAAACACGTATTATCACTGTCTAAGAAAGTACAAGGAACGCTTTGCAGTACATAATCTTTGTCTTCGTCTATACGTAAATATTGGTCAATAAACTGTTGTGGTTTTTGACGCAAATGTTTTGAAATTCGTTCAATATCGGCGGAAGTGAATAGTGGACCAGTAGTTTTGCAACAATTGGCACATTTTAAACAATCGGTTTTCTTGAATTCGGCATTATGCAATTCCTGCATTAAGTAATCTAAATTCTTAGGTTGCTTTTTTTTCAGTTTATCAAAATACTTTTTGTTTTCGATATGCTTATCTTTGGCTTCTTTAGGAAGATTGTTTAGAATTTGTTTCAAGTTTAAAGTTTAAAGTTGAGTCAGCAAAAGTAAACAACTTCTATATTAATAACTAAAAACCCGAGGAGAGATTGCTTCGTTCCTTGCAATGACAATGAAAGATCTTTTCGGAAAAGCTATACTCGATTTTCAAACTAATAATTCGCCCAAGGATTTAATTACCGAAACTTCTATTTCCGAAGCTGACGAAATGAGTGTTGCTTATCTTTTTCGAAGTTATAATGAAATGCCAAAATTGGAACAGAAAGCACTGCAATTAGCTAAAGGAAAAGTGCTGGATGTGGGTTGCGGAGCAGGAAGTCATAGTCTGACTTTGCAAAATGTTCGAAATCTTGATGTAACTTCGATAGATATTTCTCCAAATGCTATTCAAGCTTGTGAACTTCGTGGTTTAAAAAATGCAAAAGTGCAAGATATTCTAACATTGGAAAACGAAAAATTCGACACCATTTTATTACTAATGAACGGAACGGGGATTTTTGGGACACTAAAAAAAACACCTAACTTCTTACAAAAACTAAAAAGCCTGCTTAATCCAAACGGTCAAATTCTTATTGACTCTTCGGACATTATTTATATGTTTGACGATGACGAAGATGGCGGAAAATGGATTACAGGTGATGGCTATTATGGAGAATTGACTTTCACTGTTTCTTATAAGAATGAAACCGAAGACACTTTTCCGTGGCTTTATCTTGATTACAACACTTTACAATATGCGGCTTTCGCCAATGGTTTGCAATGCGAATTAATTCTAGAAGGCGAACATTACGATTATTTAGCGAAACTTTCGATTTAGAAAATAGAATAAAACTTTAGACTTCAATTAAATCCGTTGTTGCAATTATATCTTGCAATGCTTTATACAAAATATCTAAATCATCCTGTGAATTATAAGCATTTATGGAATATCTCAAGAAATAACTCCCATTTAAAGACATTACCGGGATTTCAATTTTATATTTATTAAAAAGCAACTCTTTCAATTCAACAGGATTTGAAGTTCTTATTGGAATGCTTGCCATTTGTACCAAAAACTCTTCTGTTATTGGACAAATAGGTTGGGTTTGAAGCAAATCGCAGATGCGTTGGTAATTATCGAAAACTAATTTTCTACATTCTTTTGCTATAGTTTTCCAGTTGTTTTCTTCGAGAAAATCAATCACTTTTGGTGTGCATAAAAATGCCGAAATATCTCTTGTGCCCTGAAATTCCTGGTAATCCAAAAATTGACTTTCGCCAGGAGCAACACTTTCATAACCCCAGCCCACAACAAGCGGATCCAACATTTCCTGAAAACTCTTTTTTACATACAAAAAAGAACTTCCTTTTGGTGCCAACATCCATTTGTGTAATGTTCCAGTATAAAAATCTGGATTTAACGCTGTAAGATTCAAATCAATTTGGCCCGGAACGTGAGCTCCATCGATAATTGTAATCAATCCCAATTCACGAGCTTTATCGCAAATTTCCTTTATTGGAAATATCAAAGCGGTGCAACTTGAGATTTGATTTAGAAAAACAATTTTGGTTTTTGAAGTGTATCCACTCCAGAATTCCTCCAAGATTTGCTCTTTAGAAATTACTGGAAGCGATATATTTTGACGAATGTATTTGGCTCCCGATTTTTTGCAATAGAAATTCCAAGTTCTATCCATTGCACCATATTCGTGATTTGTGGTCAGGATTTCATCCCCTTCTTCCAAATTCAAACTTCGCATAATGGTGTTGATGGCAAAGGTTGGATTGGGTGTAAAAAAGAAATCATTGGCATTGCAACCAATGTATTTAGCCAATCTTTCTTTGGCAATTTTTAAATATTCTGCTGATTTTTTTTGAATGAAATAAACTGGTTCATTTTCTAACTCATATTGTAATCGTTGGTATTCTTCAAAAATAGGCTTTGGACAAGCACCAAATGACCCATGATTCAAGAAAGTGATGGTGGTATCTAAAAGGAATTGTGATTTCATTTGAACCGTTTTTGTAATTAGAAAAATTTGAAGTAAGTTAGAAAAATTAACGACTAGAATCTATATGAATTGGTAAACTAAAACTACATCGCACCTTCTGCCCATTTTGTTCACCGGCTTTCCATTTTGGCGAAAGTTCCAAAACTCTGATTGCTTCCTCCCCAGTACCATATCCAAGATCTCTTATGATTTTGACTTCTGTAATACTGCCATCTTTTTCAATAACAAAGGCAACGAAGACTTTTCCAACTAATTGTTTGATCTTTGGAATATTATAATTTTTACTAATATATCTATAAAACTCTTCTATTCCTCCCGGAAATTCTGGCTTTTTTTCAACATCCGCAGTTTTAAATACATACCCTTGAAATACTATTGGCAAACTAAACATACATCTAACTTTTTGTCCATTATGTTCCCCTGACAACCATTTAGGTGACAAACTCAACACTCGCTTTATCTCTTCACCTGTCCCAAAACCTAAATCTCTTAAAACTTTAATATCAGTAAGACTTCCATCTTTTTCTATTATGAAAGTCATATATACTTTCCCTCCTAAAAAATCTTTGGATGTTGGAGTAGTGAAATTTTCGCCAATAAATTTATAAAACTCTTTTAGTCCTACGGGAAATTCTGGTTTTACTTCAATTCCAGCTGTGCCATAAACAGTATTATCAGTGCCATTTATTGTTTCTTGTGACGAAACAATATGGGAAAAGAAAAAAGCTATTATAATAATTAGAATTTTTTTCATAGAACTAGTATTGTTTGTTTTTTATTTTAGAATTATCTTTTGCTTAAACAGTAACGGCATTTTTATCACTACACTAAAAGCATTACCGGCACGTTTTGCAGGTTCCCATTTTGGTGATTTATTCAAAACTCTTATGATTTCCGAAGCTGCTTCAACGTTAGGGAATTCTAAAACTTTTATTTTTTTAACATCTCCCAATTCAGTAACAGTAAAAGAAACTACAATTTTACCGGCTTTAGTGACAGTAGAATAATTAAATTCTTGATGTATAAATTCATAGAATTTATTAAGATCACCGCCATTAAATTTTGGATTGGAAACATCCGGACTTGAAACAAGTTCCGTTTCCATTAATAGTTCGCTCTCTTGAGCTGATACAATTTGAACTATAAAAAAGCCAATTACTAGAAATAAAAAGTTTTTCATTTTAAGGAATATTCAAGTACTTATGTGTTTGTAACGATACTCTCCATTTTGGATTGTTCATTACATAATCAACAATTAAGGGTGTCATTTCTTCTTTTTTACTCCATTCAGGTTGGAGGAATAAAATAGCATTTTTGTTTACTTTTTCGGCTTGTTCTTCGGCAAAGATGAAATCGTGTTTGTTAAAAATGATGACTTTCAGTTCATGTGCTTTGTCATAAACGGTTTGGGTTGGTAATTTATTTTTCTTTGGCGAAAGACAAATCCAATCCCACGTTCCAGAAAGTTCATACGCTCCTGAAGTTTCTATATGGACTTTCAGGTTTTTTTCTTTTAACTTTTGCGTCAATAAAGTCATATCCCAAGTCAGGGGTTCACCTCCAGTGACCACAACGGTATCGGCATATTTGCTGGCATTGGCTACAATAAAATCAATACTTGTTGGAGGATGCAATTCGGCATTCCAGCTTTCTTTGACATCACACCAATGACAACCTACATCGCAACCGCCAATTCTTATAAAATAAGCTGCTGTTCCCGTGTGAAATCCTTCGCCTTGGATGGTGTAGAATTCTTCCATCAAAGGAAGCATTGCGCCTTTATTTACTTCTAACTGTATTTCTTTTGATAACATTTTTTTGATTTAAAGTGCAAAGATAGTGAATTAAAAGCGTTGGCTTATTCTCATAAAAAAACCGATAGTTTTTTTGAAACTATCGGTTTTTTTATAATTGATTAAAATATTATTTCTTTAATTTCGCTATCGACTCCGTTGCATAAGGATTGACTGGATCTAGTGTTAGAGTTTTATTGAAATACTCAATGGCCTTTACTCTATCAGTATTTGCATAACTAGCTGCAATGGTATTGTAGGACTCTATAACTTTTTTTGTTGTTGCTGGTTTTGCAAGCTCTTCAGCACCTTTTTCCGTAACTTTAGCCACATATCCATCATAATATTTAATAGTCATTTCGTCATTACCCATCAAGCTATTGGTTCGACCTCTATAAATATAGGCATCTTGATAGCTTGGTGAAGCTGTTATTACATTACCAAAAGCAACATCTGCTTTTTGCAAAGCTATTGGGTCTGCCACAACATCTTTTTTATTGTTGGCATAATATATTGATAAGCCATAATAGATGTTATCCTCAATGTAATTTTTGTACTCAGCATTTGTTATTCCAAATTCAAATACGGGAATGGCTTCTTTATATAATTTTTGACCAAACATTTTCTTACCAACTTCATTCAAATCTTCGATAATCAAAGGCTCAATTTCTATGGCTTTTTTAATATCTGCAAGACCTGAACTATACAAAATAGGATCTAAAGTAAATGCTTCAGCACTAAAACCCTTTTTGAATTTTGCATTTGCTAAATACAAATAATCTTTTGCTATTACTTTATTAACTGGGTTTGCAATATAGCTTTCTAACGATTTGATGGCTACATCAACATTGCCGTTTTCATAAGCCGAATACCCTAAATAACGAAAGATTCTAGGATTAACTTTATCCATTTCACTCATTTTATTTGCCTCTGCTTCTAATGCTTTATAATCTTTTACAAGAACAAGAAAGTCCGCGTGACGCATTCTAGAATTTAAAGAATAATCGGTAAGATTAAGATATTTTTCATAATGCCCAATAGCCGTTTGCATATACTCAGCAGATTTAGAAGGCTTATTTCTTCCCCATTTATAATACGTTTCTGCCAATTCTCTATAAACTGGACCGTAACTGGCATTCAAAGCAATAACTTCATTAAAAGATTTAATTGCTTCATCATACGATTTTGCTCCTTTTAACAAAACTCCCAATTGCATTTTTGCTCTTAACAAAGTTGGGTCAAATTGAAAAGCATTTCTATAAGCCGCATAAGCCTCATTTTGGTTTTTATCACCAAAAAAAGCATCTCCTAGTGCTAATTGTGCCAATGCATCATTTGGATTAATTAGTTTCGCTTTATTTAAAACTTCTATTGCTTTCTTATAATTCGGCTTTGATGAGTAAGTATAAGATCTTCCAATAGCAACTAATTCCTCAATATCTTTCTTTTTGGTGTCTTTCAAAGCTAAGGCAAAATTTGCTTCTGCAGCAGTAGAATTACCATTATCCAAATCTATTGTTCCTAAACCAATATAATTCAATCGAGAACCTTCTTTTCCAGTTAATCCGCTTTGATAAGCAATTTTTGCTGAATCTGTTACGGACTGAGTAAGGTAAACATTCCCAAGAATAAAATTAGCTCGTCCATCAGTTGGATTAGTTTTTATAATTGACTTTAAAATGGATTTTGCATTTTCATATTGTTCTGCATCTACTGCTTTTCTTGCTAGGCTTACATCTTGTGCAAATCCAAGAGTAACTGATGTTAAAAAAGCTATACTAAAAATTTTATGTGTGTTCATCTCTTATTATATTTATTTAATTCTTCTCATTACTTATCTTATTCCTAATATTTATTCTTCTTCCTGGCAATCTTACGGGTAATAATCCGGACTTCAAAATAATTCTTTGACCAATATCTCCAGCTATAAACGAGGCGAAACCCATTCCTAAACCTGAATATCCTTGTGCATTAATAATATACAAATCACGTGCCAAAGAATATTTGCCTTCTGCTATATTATTTTGACTAGGGAAATAATAATTTTCTTTGCTACTGGCTTTGACACTCAGTATATTTACCTTGTCAACATATTCTTTCATAATTGGCATTGGTTGTGACAACCAATTTAATCCTACTACACCAATCATTCCATTGTTTTCTGCAACAAACTTAATTACCTCATCGTTTGTTTTAAATGAATAAACTCTATCTTTAGGAAAAGCATTTATTCCGGCAATTTCATTCATATACCGAACGGTACTTGAATTAGGATTGTCGAAAACTAAGCCTTTAATTTTAGAATTTTGCTTACCTTGCATCAACTCTACTATACTCTTTAACTCAATTAAAGTGTCATTATTACTCTTATTTGAAATAAAAGCTATTGCATCAGTCGCAAATTTAGTAATTTTTGGTGTAATTTTTTTTTGCTCAAAGATTTTATTTTCATTAACAGTCAAATTTCTGGTCAAAATTGCAATACCAGACTTTTCTTTTAACAATGAAATAACCAATTCAGATTCAGATTTTGATACAATTTTAATTTCGGCATCATATTTACTTTCAAAAACTGCAACTTGGTCTTCCATAATCGGAGTCAAAGTCTCATCTACATAAATAGTTGCTGCACCTTTCAAAATTGATTCTTGATCTTTTTTTGATTGATCCGATTTGTTACACATTAAAAATAATATACTAACAAAACCTAATGCGAAAATCTTACTGTATTTAAACATAACTTTATTCATTATTAGCATTAAAAATCCTAAAAAAACGTACAAAAGAATACACAATTAAAAGTATTCCAAAGGCAATTCTATATTCCGATTGCATTGCGATTGGCATTGATTTCCAGAATATAAAAATTAATCCTAAAATGAAATAGGCAAGAAACACCAACAATCCCATAACGAAAAGAAATCGCTCTTTAAGCGATTTCTTTTGAAAATTATATAAGCCTTTTATAAACATTATTCAGCTGATTGGATACTAATTGGCAAACTGAAAGTACACCTAACCTTCTTTCCATTTTGTTCACCCGGCGTCCATTTTGGGCATTTGTTTAAAACACGAATAGCTTCTTTTCCAGTGCCATAACCAATATCTCTAATTACTTTAATATCCGTTAAAGAACCGTCTTTTTCAACTACAAAAGTAACATAAACCTTTCCTTTTAGACCTTCTTCCTCTGGGGTTTGATAATTTTTACCGATAAATCCGTAAAATTTTTCAAGTCCACCCGGAAAATCTGGTTTTACTTCGATTCCTGCAACATTGTAAACTGTATTATCCTCTTCAACAACTGCTGCTACTCCAGTACCAACAGGCTCCACACTTAATTCTGCATCTGGATCTCCTTTGATAGTTTCTTTACCAATGTTTTTGTTTTCAAGATCTTTTTGAACAACAATCTCTTCTACAACTTCATCTGCTTTTGCAACCACAGGTTTCACAAATTTCACTTGATCTACTTTTGGTGGTGGTGGTGGTGGTGGTGGAAGATTTTCTTTTGGTTTCTCCTTTTTTGGAGGCATTTTTACTGCTGTTATCTTTGTATCTAAAGTAGTGTCGTCTTGCGCATCTGGAATCATTCGCATAATAGTTGGTATGCTTACCAAAACAGCAAAAACAAGAGTTCCGATAATAAAAGCCTTTACAGTGTTATTGGTAACAGATTTTCTCAAATCGTACGCACCATAACTTTTATTTCGCCCTTCGAAGACTATTTCAAGCCATTGATTATTTAATAAATCTAATTTCATATTTCTTAATTATTAGGTTATTAGGTTACTAAGAATACATCTTATTTTCCTTCTAACAATTTTTTTTCTTCAGGTGAAAAATCATTTACAATTGCATATGTAGGTACATCAACAATAGCCATTTCATCAAGAATATCAACTAAATTTCTATAGTTTGATTTTGTTCCTGGTTTAATAATAACTATCATTCCTTTTTTAGGATCTTTTGTATAATCCAACACAGATGCTTTTCTATTAATCAACTCTGCACGAATTCCTTCTTTGCCGTAAGTAAAATCTTTAGGTTTTCCACCAGCGACAGGAGTCGCCAACAATCCTACATAACGAACCAGTTTATCATTATCACCCAATAGAATTGTCATAGTACGATTTTCATCAACTTTGATTGGTTTATCTGTTGGATCATCTTGTTTATCTGGCAAGCCTAAATTCATAGATTGGGGTTTAGACAAGGTTGTAGTAAGCATAAAGAAAGTAATTAATAAGAAGGCCAAATCCACCATAGCAGTCAAATCTACTTTGGAATTTTGTTTTTTACTTCTTACCTTTTTGTCTCCTTTTTTACCACCACCGTCGCCTGTATTTAATTCAGCCATTTTAGTGTATTTTTTTAATTAAAAATTCTTTCCTCTTAAACCAGTAACTAAACTAAAGCTATTGATTTTTTGGTCTTGTAAAATATCCATAACTTTTCTAATTGATGGATACTCTTCATTTGCATCTCCCTTGATGGCTATTTGCAATTCCTTATCATTCAATTCAATATTTGCTATTCGAGCATTTTGTACCCATTCTGCTAATTGATTGTTGAGTGAATCTTTTGGGACACCAGGTTGACCAGCTTTACTACGGTCGGCAGTTTTCATTCCGATGAGTTGTTTAAGGCTTTCAACTGGAACTCCAATTCCTTCCATTAATGCAAATTTTGATTTTTCTTCATCGGTAAATTCAACACCATATTTTTGACCCATTAGTTCAAGTGTTCTTGTACGAACTTCTCTTCCTTTCAAATCAAAAAACACTTTACCTTTACCACCGATGGTCAAGGTAGCCAAATCCGTTTCCGGCAATTTAGTTTGTACAGTTGACGATGGTGTATCCACTGGCAAAGCTTCAGGAATTTTGGCCGTGGCGGTCAAAATAAAAAAAGTAAGTAAGAGGAAAGCCACATCACACATAGCCGTCATATCAATTGACGCTGCTTTTTTGGACGATTTACCAGCCATTAATTTTATATTTAAATTAGTAAGGGTTAGCGTTATAAATACTATAACGCTAAAACCTTAAAAATTATTAGTATTTATTTTTGTGTACCTCTGAAATGTCTGTAAGTATTCACGATTGTGTTACCAGCTTCATCGATTGAATACGTTAATGTATCAATTTTTGAAGTAAATAAGTTGTAAACAACAATTGCAAGAGCAGAAGTAGAAATTCCTGTTGCAGTATTGATAAGTGCTTCAGAAATACCGTTTGCCAACATCGCTTGATCTGGAGTACCTGAACTAGCTAATGCACCAAACGCTTTGATCATCCCTGTTACAGTTCCTAAAAGACCTGCAAGAGTTCCTAGAGAAACTAAAGTAGATAGGATAGTCATGTGTTTTTCTAACATTGGCATTTCAAGTGAAGTAGCTTCTTCAATTTCTTTGTGAATCGTTTCAGCTGCAGCTTCGCTATCTAAACCTTCTTTTTTCACATCTTGAAATTTAACTAAAGCTGATCTAATTGCGTTTGCAACTGAACCTTGTTGTTTGTCACAAGCTACAATTGCACTGTCGATATCACCTGTTTTGATGCTTTTTTGAACATCAGCCATAAATTTATCTAGATTTCCTTTTCCAGCTGCTTTAGATATTACAGCAAAACGTTCGAATGAGAAAACAATTACCATTAAGAGTAACCCAAGAAGTACAGGTACAATAGGACCGCCTTTGTAAACCATTGCTAAATAATTTCCTGGTATTGGATGCCCTGTGTTAACACCACCTTCAAAGTTTGCTCCATCACCCATAATAAAATTCCAAATTAACCATCCAGCAAAAATACATGATGCAATAATGATTCCTGAAATCATACCTCCTAAACCTGATCCTTTTTCTTTTTTAACGTTTGCCATTTTTTTTTATTTTAATAGATTTAATAATTTATTTTGTTGTAATAAACTTTGTTGTGGAGCAAATTTATATTTTTAGTTCAAATAAAAAAACTTTTTTTGGTATAATTTCATTAATTTAACGTTAGCGTTGAAAATAGACTTTTATCATATTTTATCATAATTTCAACAAGTCCTCAATAAAATCATAATCCATTAGCAGAAAAAGGTTTTAGCTGATAAATTTATGTGTGTTTTTAACGCTTTTTAAAAGAACAATACAATTACTGTTTTTTACATTTACTATGAACTATTTTAATTTTTTACGATATTCAAATTTAAAATATCCAAAAAAAACAATATCTTGCAATTGTTTTAAATTCATAACGACAATGAACAGAATAGAAGATTTCAAAAAATTGATTATTGAAAGCTACCTTTCAAAAGGAGGAAGTATAACCTTAGGAGGCGCAATGCTAGACGGAGAAGCTTTAATCGACGTCCAAATTAAAATCCCTTTAAAAACACTCAATCGTCACGGATTAATTGCTGGGGCAACTGGAACTGGAAAAACCAAAACTATTCAAGTGTTATCAGAGCAATTATCTTCTTTTGGAATTCCGGTTTTGATGATGGACATCAAAGGTGATTTTAGTGGTATTGCAAAAGAGGGCGAAGAAAAATCTTTTATCACAGAGCGTCACTCCAAAATCAATATACCATACAAAACAACAAGTTTTCCAGTTGAATTATTGACTTTGTCAGAACAAAGTGGTGTTCGGCTGCGTTCAACAGTTTCAGAATTTGGACCTGTTTTGTTTTCTAGAATACTTGATTTGAACGATACACAAGCTGGAGTAATTTCAGTGATTTTTAAATATTGTGATGACAACAAAATGCCTCTTTTAGATTTAAAAGACATCAAAAAAGTTATCAATTACATAACTGAAGAAGGAAAAGCCGAAATCGAAGAAAGTTATGGAAAGATTTCAACCTCTACCACAGGAACCATTTTAAGAAAAATAATAGAACTCGAACAACAAGGAGCCGATTTGTTTTTTGGTGAAATGTCTTTTGATGTTAACGATTTAATGCGTTTTGACGAAAATGGAAAAGGATATATTAATATTATCCGATTGACTGATATTCAAGACAAACCCAAGTTATTTTCTACTTTTATGTTGAGTTTATTGGCTGAAATTTACCAACAAATGCCTGAAAAAGGAGATGCTGACCAACCAGAATTAGTTATTTTTATTGACGAAGCGCATTTGATTTTCAAAGAAGCTAGCAAAACTTTGTTGGAACAAATAGAAACTATCGTAAAACTAATTCGTTCCAAAGGGATTGGAGTTTACTTTATAACTCAAAATCCAATGGATGTCCCAAGTGGGGTTTTGGCACAATTAGGTTTGAAAATTCAGCATGCATTACGAGCTTTTACAGCCAATGATCGTCAATCTATCAAGCAAACTGCCGACAATTATCCCTCTTCTGATTATTATAAAACAGATGAATTATTGACCAGCCTTGGAATTGGGGAAGCATTGGTAACCGCTTTGAATGAAAAAGGAATTCCAACGCCACTTGCAGCCACAATGATGCGTGCACCTGAGAGCAGAATGGATGTTTTGACGGAAAATGAAATTCAGGAAATCAATGCCAAATCTAAATTGGTAAGGAAATATTCCGAACTCATTGACAGAGAAAGTGCTTATGAAATGTTAAATAAAAAAATAGCAGTTGTCGAGCAAGAAGTTGCAAAAGAACAAGAAGAAAGAGCAGCAGAAAAAGAGGAAAAACAATCTGGAGATGCTACTGGAGCAGTAACCAAATCCGTTATTAAAGTCCTAACAAGTGCCACTTTTATTCGCGGTGCTTTTGGGGTTTTGAGTAAGCTGTTGAGGAAATAATTTCAATTTCAATGGCAAT
Source organism: Flavobacterium sp. (assembly GCA_043770265.1). Taxonomy (GTDB): domain Bacteria; phylum Bacteroidota; class Bacteroidia; order Flavobacteriales; family Flavobacteriaceae; genus Flavobacterium. Next base: position 14,155 of record JAYVIK010000187.1, read on the forward strand.
TTTATAAACAAATGAAAAAATATTTTATTCAAAAAACCCCATTCGTAGTTCCAACAACCGATGGAAAACTTATCGAAGAACATCACGGAATTCCAACCACAAACAATACAGCAATTTCAATTGCCCACATGATTGCACCACCGCATTGGAAAGAACCGTTTCAAACACCAGAATTTGAAGAATACACCTATGTAATATCAGGTAAAAAACAGTTTATTATCGCAGGAGAAACTGTTATTCTCGAAGCTGGACAATCTATAAAAATTGAAAAAAATACAAGAGTTCAATACTCGAATCCGTTTGAAGAACCTTGCGAATATATCGCCATTTGCACTCCCGCTTTCGATTTTATGAAAGTACATCGGGAGGAAGAGTAGATTCAATTTCAAAAATCAATGGCAATGGCAATGAAAAAAATTGAAATTGAATTTTGCAATTGAAATTGGCATTGTTATTAAAACTACTTCGGAAGGAAAACCAATTTCGTCGAAGTCTTGATGATTTCTTCCTTGTTCATTTTCATTTTTCTAAACTTTCCGGTTGCATACATTTCGGATTGGTCGTTGTAATGCTTGCTGAATGGATTTCCTGATTGCCCAGTAGGCAAAATGCTCATACTGTTTTCTATGTCAGAAAAATCAATCACTCTTCGGGTGGATGGACCTCCTTTTACTTGATATTCGCCTGTATTTGTAAAATTAAAAAACAGATTATTGATCACTTCGGCTGAACCGGGAACTTCAAAAGAACCTACATTAAAAACACCTCTCAAAACTGCCACTTGACCCAAAGGATGCTGATGTTCTAGGGTGTGAACTCTGTTCCAAGTCCAGAAATTAACATCATTCCCCAATTGATTTTCGAGCGCTACAATCGCTTCGCGAAAGGATTTGTTTAGAACTTCTGCTCTGGTTTCTTTTTTGTTTTTTGTAGTCACATCATCCCACCAAATCGAGTTTTGGTTATTACTCTGAGGTTCAATAATTTGTTTAATAATATGAGTACTCAACAACATTTTAAAATCAGTTTCTCCCAATTCATCTGCGAAAGTATTTTTTAAATATTGGTAAATCCATTTCTGGTAAATAGTTGGTGCAATATCCTTTAAATCATTGGAACCTTTCCAATTTTTCAGAATCGAAATAGCCTGTTTTTCGTTGTTTGTAAATGATTTATAATCTAAAGCGGCGATCAAATTAGCCGCAGTACTTGGCGTAATCGAGGAGCTGTTATCATTCAACATTTTTCCAACTTCTTCTTTAGTCCAATTGTTTTTGGGTTGCAATAAACTCGAAATTCTCTTGGCTCGGTCTTGGGGTAAATAATAGCCCGGATACAAATAACCGTCCACAGCTTCGGGTTGATTGTTAGCGGAATAGATATAATTCCAACTTGGATTTAAGGCGTGTGGATTTTTGGAAAAATCTAGAAATTCTTTTTGGTCGTCAATACCATTAGCACCATTTAAAATAAAATTAACATTGACAGATTTGTCCAATTTATAGAGTTTACCCGAAGTGTTCCAAGCAATATTTCCTTTGGCATCGCCGTACATTATATTCAAACCTGGAGCCGCAATTAGCGAAACCCCCTTTCGGAAATCATCCAAATTCTTGGAATGGGATAGCGAATAAACCGATTCTAATATTTGGTTGTTTTGTTGGGTGTAAATCCAAGAAATTGCTACTGGTTTTGCACCCTTGATTCCTTCCAACAAATCGTTCATTATTGGTCCGTGCTGGGTTTCACGAACTTCTAAAACCACATCCAAACTATCTTTTACTTTGATGGTTTCTTTGCGGATTGTGTAATTTCGGAATCCATTTACGGTTTTGTATTGGCTTTTATTCTTTGGATTATCCTCTTCCTGAAACATATCGAGGTCGTCATTTTCGAACATTGTCAATCCATAAGCATAATCGCGATTGTGTGCTAAAAGAGGAAAAGGTGTTCCAGCCAAATAATAGCCGTACATTTCGTAATCCTGGACTACAATATGAGCTTCATACCAGGTGCAGGGTTGCGAAAAAGCAATGTGCGGATCATTGGCAAAAATAACCTTCCCATTTTTTGTTTTTTGAGGCGCAATAACCCAACTGTTACTACCAATAAAAGCTGGAACTGGCGAATTGTCGAGCAAACTGGCAACCGATTTTGAAATTTCAGAATAATCAATGGCTTTTCCATTGAAATTTTTGATTTGCGTTTTTCCTAAAGAACCGTCAAGTCCAAAATCTTTTAAATATTCTGCACCCAAATTATCTCGAATATCGGTTAATAACGGATCTGTTTTTTGCGCCATTGCAAAACTGAACGACATGTATCCAAAGATATTATAAACATCTTTCAAGGTAAATTTATCTTTTTTTAATCCCAATATTTGAAATTCGATTGGTGTTTTACCCTCTTCCATATATTGATTTATTCCATCAATATAGGCCATTGCTAGTTGGTATGCTTCGGAGTTTTTGTCTAATTTTGCGATTGCTTTTTCGGAATTTTCATCGATGCCCAAGCCTGCAAAAAATTGATCGGTTTTTACTAATTTCGAACCAAACATTTCCGATAATCTTCCAGGAGCAATGCGTCTCAACAATTCCATTTGCCACAACCGATCTTGAGCATGAACATAACCCAAAGAAGTCATTGCATCTTTCTGGGAAGTAGCATAAATGTGCGGAACTCCAAATTCATCAAAATATACCGTAGTTTCCTTTTGAATGTTTTTGAGTTTTTGTTCTCCCACGTATATCGGTTTTGAATAAAAATAATATCCTATTAATCCCAAGATAAGCAGGATAAACAAGGATATAATAACAATAAGAAATCGCTTTAGGTTTTTCATTTTAAATAAATTGTAAAAACAAATGTAAATGATTTTTAGTTTAGTGATACCATTTTCTTGATACTGTTTTTAAAATACAAGGATTTTTATTATTATTTTGTTTAATTTATTTTTTATTTTATTAAACAAAAGTATCTTTGTAGCAAATTAATAAAGATGAAAGAAATTACAAAAGAAGCCATTTCCAAAATGGAAAAAGTGGAAAGATTAAATTTAATCAACTCCTGCACAGGATACAAATCGGCGAATCTTATTGCAACAAAATCTGCTGATGGAAAACCGAACGTGGCGATTTTTAGCAGTATTACGCATTTAGGAAGTTTTCCTGCTTTAATTGGATTTATTATGCGACCTACAACTGTTCCGAGGGATACTTATAAAAACATAAGAGAAACTGGTTTTTTTACTGTGAATCACATTACTATGGATATGATTGCTGATGCACATCATACCTCTGCAAATTTTGAAATGGGAATTTCGGAGTTTGACAAAACCAACTTGGAAGAAGAATACAAAAACAATATTGAAATTCCTTTTGTACAGGGAAGTCCTGTTCAGTTGTATTGCAAATATGTGAATGAATATTACATCAAGGAAAACGATACCATTCACGTCATAGCTTCAATTGAAAATTTGTTTTTTGATGAAAATTTGCAACACGAAGATGGCTGGTTGCAACTGGATCAAGGAAATGTTATTTCGCTAAATGGTCTTGACGGATATTGTTTGCCAAAGTTGGTGGATCGTTTTCAATATGCCAGAAAAAATGTCCCTTCAAAGTCTTTTTTTAAATAAAAAATCTCGCCATTACTAACGAGATTTTTTCAAATATACTTAAAGATTCACTTAGATAATTAACATCGCATCGCCGTAAGAATAGAATTTATATCCTTCTTTGATGGCCTCCTCATACGCTTTTTTCATTAAATCGTGACCACAAAAAGCAGAAATCATCATCAATAATGTTGATTTTGGCGTGTGGAAATTCGTAATCATACACGTTGCCAAGCTGAAATCGTGTGGTGGAAAAATAAATTTATTCGTCCAACCATCATAAGGATTAAGCGTTCTTTGCGATGAAACAGAGCTTTCTATAGCACGCATAGAGGTAGTTCCTACGGCGCAAATGCGTTTTCTTTTCAATTTTGCATTATTGACAATATCACAAGCTTCTTGAGTAATTTTCAACTCTTCGGAATCCATTTTGTGTTTGGATAAATCCTCCACCTCGACCGGATTGAAAGTTCCTAAACCTACGTGAAGCGTCACTTCGGCAAATTTTACTCCTTTGATTTCAAGTCTTTTCAACAAATATTTAGAAAAGTGTAAACCAGCAGTTGGGGCTGCAACGGCTCCTTCTTCTTTGGCATAAATTGTTTGGTAGCGATCCGCATCCTCTGGAGTTACGTCTCTGCTGATGTATTTAGGAATTGGCGTTTCACCCAATTCGGTCAATTTATTTCTGAATTCTTCGTAAGAACCGTCATAAAGAAAACGCAATGTTCTCCCGCGTGAGGTGGTATTGTCAATTACTTCAGCTACTAATGAATCGTCATCGCCAAAATATAACTTGTTTCCGATACGGATTTTACGGGCTGGATCTACCAATACATCCCAAAGACGTTGTTCGGCATTTAATTCTCTCAATAAGAATACTTCGATTCGAGCACCAGTTTTTTCTTTATTTCCGTACAAACGTGCTGGAAAAACTTTGGTATTATTCAAAATAAGGACGTCACCTTCATCAAAATAATCGATAACATCTTTGAACATTTTGTGTTCAATGGTTTGCTTTTTTCTGTCAATAACCATAAGACGAGATTCGTCTCTGTTTTCGGCTGGGTATTCTGCAAGAAGTTCTTTTGGTAAATTGAATTGAAAATGGGATAATTTCATTTGAAAAAGTTAGAAGTTGAAAGTTAGGAGTTAAAGGTTAGAAGTTAGGTGTTTGCTGTTAGATGTTTTTAACACTTAACTCTTAACTTATAACATTTAACTTTGAAAAGTTGCAAATATACGATTGTGAGATAGGCGTTGTCAAGTGTTTCGCGGTTTATTTTTCTTTTTGCAGCAAAGACGGCAAGTCACAACGTTTATTTTTCGTTGTACATGGCATTCGCTTTTAAAAATTTTTAGCCACAAATTATACGAATTTGCACTAATTCAAAAGGGATAAAAATAAAACAACACTAATTTTCTATTATTTATAATGATTTGGTGAAATTTTAAGTTCCCAAAATTCGTGAATATTTGTGAAATTCGTGGCTGACTTTTTTCTTTTTTAAAAGCGAATGCCCTTTTAGTTATTCCACTTAGCCAAAAAATTGTTTTTGATATACTATATTTGCAAAACAATTCGGGATGTAGCGCAGCCTGGTAGCGTACTAGCATGGGGTGCTAGGGGTCGCTGGTTCGAATCCAGTCATCCCGACTTTTTTTCTATTTAAACACTTTCCATAAGAAAACCTAAACTCTCCAAATCTTTCCAAAAATCAGGATAGGATTTTGAAACCACTTCGGCATTTTCGATACAAATGGGCACTTTTATAGCTAATGGTGCAAATGCCATTGCCATTCTATGGTCGTTATAGGTGGCGATTTTCACGTTCGAGTTGATTTCTTTGGAAGCAACAAGAGTTAAGCTGTCGTTAGTAACTGAAATGTTTGCTCCCAGTTTTGTCAGTTCAATTCTAAGTGCTTCTAGCCTATCTGTTTCTTTTATTTTTAAAGTATGAAGACCTGTAAGATGACAACCAATTCCTAATCCAAGACAGGTTACTACAATGGTCTGGGCAATGTCTGGAGTGTTATTAAGATCTATATTTAAAGTTTCATGTTTAAAGTTGGTTTGTTTGACCAATGTGATTTTGTTTTCTTCAAAATGAGTCTCCACTCCCATTTTGGAATAAATTTCGACCAAAGCCGAATCGCCTTGCAGACTGTTTTGTTTGTAACTGCTTAATGAAATAGAAGCTTCATTGGACAAAGCCACGATAGAATAAAAATAAGAAGCTGAACTCCAATCGGATTCCACTGTCAGGGTTTGTGGTTTATTGTTTATTGTTAATGGTTTAACTGTAATAACATTTCCTTCAAAAGTTGTTTTTACTCCTATTTCGTTGAGCAATGCCAGAGTCATTTTGATATAGGGAATGGAAGTAATTTCTCCTACCAAAGTCAATTCGATGCCGTTTTCTAATTTTGGAGCCACTAATAATAATGCTGAAATGTATTGACTGCTTACATTGGCTGGAATGCTAACTTTATTTCCTGTTATTTTTTGCCCTTTGATTCGAATGGGCGGATAACCTTCTTCGTTTTCATAGGTAATTTGCGCTCCTAATTGTTGAAGGGCTTCGACTAATACTTTTATTGGGCGTTCCTTCATTCTTGGTGAGCCGGTCAAAACTACTTCGCAACCTTCATTTACGGCAAAATAAGCAGTCAGAAAACGCATTGCCGTTCCGGCGTGGTGAATATCGATGAGCTGAAAGTTTGAAGCTGGAAGTTGGGAGTCAGAAGCCAAGGCTTTTTGCATTACTTCGCTATCATCGGAATTGGAAGTGTTTTCTAAAGTAATATTCGGAAATATAGCATGTAATAGTAATAGTCTATTGGTTTCGGATTTTGAACCGGTTATAGAGATTTCAGATTTTAGATTTAAGATTTTAGATTGCAGAAGTAAATTCATATTTGTAGTTATGAGTTATGAGTTATGAGTTTTAAGTTATGAGTTCTAACTTTCAACCCCAACTAATTTTGGGGCGCAATTTACTATTACTCTATCACAATTCATAATTATTTCAGCTTTTCATTGTTCTTGTGGCGGTCTTTGTCGCGGACTGATTTTAAGTCCATTTTTTGGTCGAAAGCGGCTTGCAAATCGATTCCTGTTTGATTGGCGAGGCATAAAACCACGAAAACCACATCGGCGAGTTCTTCGCCTAGGTCTTTGTTTTTGTCGCTTTCTTTTTCGGATTGTTCGCCGTATCGACGGGCGATAATTCGGGCTACTTCGCCTACTTCCTCAGTAAGTTGTGCCATATTGGTGAGTTCGTTGAAGTAACGAACGCCGTGTTCTTTGATCCAGTTGTCAACTTCGAGTTGGGAGTTTTTTAGGTTCATTATTCTTTTATAGTTTTAAAATATCATTTTATTTCATAAACTAATTTTGTTATCGCCTTAAATAAGTCTTCTGACTCAAAAGGTTTTGACAAGTAACTGTTCATTCCTGCTTTAGCACAGTCTTCGATAATAGAACCAGTCACAACTGCAGTTAATGCAATAATTGGAATATTTTTTTTAGTTTCATCGTTTAAACTGCGGATCAGTGAAGTGGCTTCATACCCGTCCATGACCGGCATCATGATGTCCATTAATACAATATCGTAATTTTCATTAATTACGGCTTCAACTGCCAAGCTCCCATTTTCTACAATAAAGCAATCAAAATTAAATTTTGAAAGTACTTTTTGTACCAAAAGTTGATTAATGCGGTTGTCCTCTGCCAAAAGGACTTTTACTTTTTTGTTTTTATCTACGAGAAGCTCAGGACTATCTTTTGCAATAAGCAATTCTGAATTAGATGGAGAGCTACTTTCTTTTGTGAAAGGCAAGTTTACATTAAATTCCGTTCCTACATTGAGCTCACTTTTCACTTCGATTCTTCCATTCATCATATTGATGATTTTCTTGATGATTGTTAACCCTAATCCTGTGCCACCATATTTTCTTGCTGTATCATCGCTTACTTGTATAAATGGCTCGAAGATAGCATCAATCCTGTCTGGAGAAATTCCGATACCACTATCTTTTACGTTTATTGTTATATGGTAAAACCTTGCATCTTCTTTCTCAAAATCAATTTTCAATATAATCTTACCTTTTGTAGGGGTAAACTTAACGGCGTTACTAATCAAATTAAATAATATTTGAGCAACACGAACAGAATCGCCATTAACAATTGCAGGAACTTTTTTTTCGATTGCAGTTTCAAAACTGATATCCTTCTCCTGAATCTTAGTACTAAAAGCATCATAAACGAGTTGGATAAGTTTTGATAGTTCGAAAGGCTTTTCATAAAGTTTAATTTGTCCCGATTCAATTTTTGCCAAATCCAAAATATCATTGATAATCACCAGTAGAATATCTCCTGACATCATTATATAGTCTAATTGCTTTTTGCTGTCAGCGTCTAAAGAAGGATTTTTTAAAAGCAAATCTGTGAATCCCAAAATACCGTTTAGTGGTGTACGAATTTCATGACTCATGCTTGACAGGAATTCATCCCTAGCCTTTGCTAATTGCTCGGAACGCTCTTTTTCTTCTTGTAATTTAAAATTGATGGCTTCTAATAAATTTTTAGAAACCATAACGGCTTGTAATTCTTCGATATAGGTGTTAAATCCCATACAAAAAACATCTAAATCATCTTGTTTATCAGAAATTGGCAAATAATTAAAAAAATCTCCTGCAAAACAATTTGAAATATGTTCAATAATAAGATCGGTTCTTTTCTTTTTGGAATCAATTTTCTCAGCTAAAAAAAGCAATTCTTTATGGACATCTTCTAAGCTATTTCCATTAGTCAGTTGTGTTTGAAACTCATCTGCATTTATGGAACGAACCAAAGCTAATATTTCTTCTAGTTTAGCCATATAATTTTTAGTTTATTGATTTCATTTACCTACCTACTTCAAAACTTTATTTTAGAAAACAACTCATTTAAAACGATGAAACTTCCTCATTTTTTGCTTTGATTTCCGACAACCACTGAACCGCTTTTTCCTTACTTGTAAAAAAGGCAAATGGAAAATCAGGTTTACTAAATTTCTTATACGTTGTAAATATGAATTTGGTCATATAAGAATCTACTAATCCTGCACAGGCATAAATAAGATTGTGACCATGTTGAGCTGCGTGCTGTCTCGCTTCAGTGGTAACACTTTTCATATTTGTAATGTCGTATAGCCAATATTGATCTTTTTCAACAGAAATTTGCTCTCTCATTTCTATTGTTTTCTTAACAGCTTCAAGGTCTAATATAGTGTCTTTCTGAAATTTTGAAATTAAAATACCTTCTTCAAACCAAAATTTCATAAAATCATTTTCAAATTCTTTCATAATCAACAATTATTTTTTAGTATCTCATCATAACGCATCTATTTTAAGAGGCCACTTTTAACTAACTAATTTATAAGTTTTTATAATATAATAAACAATATTAAGTAGATTTTCTTAATTTGTTTTGCGCTTTTAATTCATTTAACCATTCCACTGCTTTTTCTTCATTAGTGAATGCCTTAAAGGGAATTTTTGATTTGTTTAATTTTTGATAGGCATTAAATAGAAATTTTTGAATATGTGAATTTATTATTAATGCACAAGCAGACAAAAAATCCTGACCATACTTATCTGCATACTCTCTACATTCCTTTGGGAAACCACTTGCTTCTCTAACATCATAACACCAATACTGATTGAGATTATTCGAAATAGAATGTCGCATTTCTATTAATTCTTTTATGATATCCAAATCGAAATTTGTTTTATGAGTAAATTTGCTGAACAAAATCCCATCAGCGACCCAAAACTGCATAAATTCATTCGCTAATTTTGCCATATTTTATCATTTTTTTTATGTTTGACATTGACTCAATTAATTCCTTATTAAAATTATCATCTACATTAATAAAAGCATATAAGTGTAAGGGCTTGGCTCAAGCTACGCTAACATCCAAGCTGAAAAACGGTTTGATTCGTCATCTACATCTACAAATTTTAATAGTTATTTGCGGTATTCCATATTCTTTATTTTTTATATTTTCAAAAATCCCAATTCATAAACTATCTGTTGCAATTTCTCGCTTAAGGTTTTGTACGATTCTTCAAAAGGTTTGAAACTCAAAGAAACATAATCGTCACTAGAGTTTCGAGCGCGCAAGACTTTGCGGATTTGATACCAACCTAAATCACCACGCTTTAATTTTAATTCATCGGTTTGAATATCGATAAGGTTTTTTGAACTTCCTTTAAACCCAATGCCTTTAAATAAGCATCTTTTACATCTTATTCGCTAGTTGCTTTTTGTAGTTTTGTAGAGGGTCATATTAAATTGTGGATTTTAAATAAAAACAAATGTAGGGAATTGTGGATTGTGATTTTGAAAATCTTTGTCAAAGTTTAAAAATTTGACAAGGATTAGTTAGACTTTATTTTTTGAATCAATAATTATTGTTACAGGTCCATCATTTAGCAGTGAAACCTTCATATCCGCTCCAAAAATTCCAGTTTGCACTTTTTTGCACAATTCTTTTTCTAATTGTTTTACAAAAACTTCGTAAAGTGGAATAGCAACTTCTGGTTTTGCTGCTTTAATGTAAGACGGACGATTGCCTTTTTTGGTCGAAGCATACAGGGTAAATTGGGAAACGACAATAATTTCTCCGTTACAATCTTTGACCGAAAGATTCATAACCTCATTTTCGTCACCAAAAATGCGAAGGTTTGCAATTTTTTGGCACAACCAATTGATGTCTTCTTGGGTATCGGCGTCTTCAATTCCAACCAAAACCAAAAGTCCTCGTTGGATATCAGCCACAATTTCAGCATTGATGGTTACCGAGGCGGAAGAAACTCTTTGGATTACGGTTTTCATTCTTTATTTAGGAATAAGGATTTTAAGATTTAGGATTTCTAAACTGAACACTAAATACTGGAAACTGGCCACTACCTCCTCGTTTCGTCACTTGCTTTTCGATCTTCATCGAAGGAATCTACACGATAGTTTTCGTCGTCTCCTTCTAGAATTTTCAGGTAACTGTTGTAACGTGACCAAGCGATTTCGTCTTTTTCCAAAGCGGCTTTTATGGCACAATGTGGCTCTTCTTTGTGCAAACAATTATTGAATTTGCATTGTTCTTTCAATTTGAAAAACTCTGGAAAATAACCACTGATTTCTTCCTTTTCCATATCGACAATCCCGAAACCTTTGATTCCTGGGGTATCAATTATTCGAGCATCAAACGATAAATCATACATTTCTGCAAAAGTCGTGGTATGTTGTCCTTGCTTGCTTGCTTCAGATATCGTCTTGGTTTTTAAATTTAATGTGGGTTCCAAAGCATTGACCAAAGTCGATTTTCCAACTCCTGAATGACCCGAAAACATAGTTACTTTACCTAGCATCAATTGTTTTAGTTCCTCGACTCCTTTATTAGTAGTAGCGGAAACTCGCAAACACTGGTATCCAATTTCTTGATAAACGTGCTGCATATACAATTGTTCATCTAATGTAGCTTCGTCGAAAGTATCGATTTTATTAAAAACCAATATGGTTTCTATGCCATAAGCTTCGGCGGTGACCAAGAATCGGTCGATGAAATTAAAAGTCGTTGGTGGATTGTTGATGGTTACCAAAAGGAAAACACGGTCTATATTCGAAGCAATAATGTGCATTTGATGTGACAAATTCACTGATTTTCGAACGATATAATTCTTCCTGTCGTGAATTTTATGAATAGTTCCCGTAACTGTATCCGAAGTTTCTTCGAGTTCATAATCTACAATATCGCCCACAGCAATGGGATTGGTGCTTTTGATGCCTTTGATTCGGAACTTCCCTTTCATACGGCATTCGATAAAATCTCCTTGATCGGATTTTACGGTGTACCAACTTCCTGTAGATTTATAAACGGTCCCTGTCATAGAGGAGTTTTAGATTGCAGATTTTAGATTGCAGATTTCTGATTTACTGCCTAAACCTTTTGGCAAAGATAAATGATTGTTTTTCGTTTGAAGTTTAATTGTGAAGCTTTTTAAAAATTCTATCTTAAAAAATATAATTTAAAATTTGTGACAAGATCGAAAAGTCCTTTTTCTAGTTGAAGACTATTTGTATAAATTTAGAGTTTTTAAATTATTGACAATTTACAGTGTTATTCTTTAAGAGTAATTCAAAAAAAAGCTTTTTAGATTGGAACCAAATTTAATATCTTTGAAAAAAACTATAACAGATGAAGAGAATAAATCACAAAATCACTTTAATAATTATAATAATAATCCATTTTAATACATACGCGCAAGAAAACACATTCAGTCGAAACTCCATTAAAACAGGTGTCGGAATAGGATTTAATGAAGGAACTGCTGAAGAAGGACTTGGAACATTTTCTACAATTGGCCTCGAAAGATCTTACGGTAAACAACAACGAATACGAATAAATGCCAATATCCTTTTTGGAGAATTTTCTAGCGGTGCAATTGATGATGGGAGAACTAGCTACTATAGAAATACTAGCTTGAATTTCAACTTAAATTATGATTGTTTAAAATACAAAGCGGTTTCTTTATTTGTTTATTCAGGAGGTTTTACAACTTATTCTCGAGGAATGTTAGGCTCTGGTTATAGCGAAGTTACTTTAAAACAATATGGTTCAAAAACATTTGCTAATCTTTATTATGGTGTAAATTTAGGTGGTGGATTTCGAATTAATCCAAAAAATAACCGTTGTGCATTTGAAATAAAGCCATTTAATCTTCAAATGGGAAATAAAGAAGCTTTTACTTTTTATATGCTGTTTGGTGTGGATATAAAAATTAAAAAATAAGAGTTTGTTTATACCTAAAACAAAAAACCCTTTAACTTAAAAAAGTCAAAGGGATTCTATATATTTAAAATTCAACTAAGAATTCAATATTTTTTCTTGGTGTTCAATACTTTCTTGATGAATTCCTCTGAATAATTTAATGATAAACTCTTCGGTCAATCCTTTTTTAGCACCTTCGGCAATCATTTTGGCTTGAATTTCATTCCAACGATTATTTTGCAAAACTGCTACATTGTTTTCCTTTTTCACTTGACCAATTTCATCCGCTACTTTCATACGTTTTCCTAAAAGTTCTAATAAATTGACATCCAAAACATCAATATTAGCTCTCAATTTTGTCATTTTATTTTCAAAATCACTATCACCGCTTACCTTTCTGATTTTCAAATCTTTGAAAATTTGTTTCAAAGCGTCTGGAGTAACTTGTTGAGCGGCATCGCTCCAAGCATTTTCCGGATCATTGTGCGTTTCGATAATCATACCGTCATAATTCAAATCCAAAGCTTCTTGAGTCACTTCAAGAATCATATCGCGATTTCCTGTAATGTGCGAAGGATCGATAATTAATGGTAAATCAGGGAATTTATTTTGTAGTTCGATAGCAATCTGCCATTCAGGAATGTTTCTGTATTTTGTTTTTTCGTAAGTAGAAAAACCTCTGTGAATAACTCCTAAATTTTTTATTCCAGCAGCATACAAACGCTCTACACCACCCAACCACAAAGCCATATCTGGATTTACTGGATTTTTAATCAAAACGATTTTATCCGTTCCCTTCAAGGTGTCTGCAATTTCTTGAACAGCAAACGGATTTGCAGTCGTACGAGCGCCAACCCATAAAACATCGATATCATTTTCTAAAGCTAATTTACAGTGTGCAGCTGTGGCAACTTCGGTTCCCATAAGCATTCCTGTTTCGGCTTTAGCTTTTTTCAACCATTTCAATCCAATTTCTCCCACACCTTCAAATCCTCCTGGACGCGTTCTTGGTTTCCAGATTCCCGCTCTAAAAACACTTACATCTGAATCTTTTAGAGCGTGAGCAATTTTTAAAACTTGCTCTTCAGTTTCAGCACTACAAGGTCCTGCAATTACAAATGGATGAGTCAAATTGAATTCGTTCAACCAATTTCTCATTTCTTTCTTGTTTTCCATCATATTTTTTGTTTATTGTTTTTTGTTTATTGTTTTTTCTAACTGTAAACTGAGACTGATCACTAAATACTGACCACTGCCTACTTCTTCATTCCGTTTAATATTTCCTTTATTTTATTGACGCTTTGCATTTCGTTGAAAATCGCTTCGTAATCATCCTGCTCCAATAATTCTTTGAAATGAGACAAATTAGCAATATATTCTTCCAATGTTTTTACCACTTGCTTTTTATTCTGTTTGAAAATCGGCGTCCACATTGCTGGCGAACTTTTGGCCAAACGCACCGTACTTTCGAATCCAGAACCCGCCATATCAAAAATATCTTGCTCTACTTTTTCTTTATCAATCACCGTTTTTCCGAGCATAAACGAACTAATGTGTGACAAATGCGAAACATAAGCAATGTGCTTATCGTGTGATTTTGGATCCATATATCGAATTCTCATTCCCATACTTTTAAACAAATCCAAGGCTTTTTCCTGTAATTTGAAAGTCGTTTTTTCGACTTCGCAAATGATGTTGGTTTTACCTTGAAACAATCCTTTTATCGCTGCTGAAGGTCCAGAAAATTCTGTTCCCGCTATTGGATGTGTGGCAATAAAATTTCTTCTTCTCGAATGATTGGCTACTGCTTCACAAATTGGCATTTTGGTAGAACCAACCTCAAAAACAATTGTATTTTCTCCGATAGCATCCAAAACTTGTGGCAAAACGTTCAAAGCAATATCTACAGGAACCGAAACGATTACAAAATCGGCCTCCGCCAAATCATCAAATGTAGCCGCTTGATCAACAACTCCTAAAGCAATGGCTTCCGCCAAATGACTTTCGTTGTTGTCAATTCCATAAATAGTCGCGTCTGGATGCAGTGATTTGATGTCCAAAACCATCGAACCGCCTATTAATCCTATTCCTATTACGTGTATATTCATTAAATTCCAATATTTTAAATTCCAAATTCCAATGGCAATATCAATGGCAAAAATCAATGTCAATGGCAAAAATCAATGTCAATGACAATTTCAAAAATCAATTTCAATTATTTTCTAAAATCTATTAATTGCTTCCTGTATTTTTTCCTCTTTTACACACAGTGCAAATCGGATATAGCCTTCTCCATTAGAACCAAAAATTGTTCCCGGCGTGATGAATATTGATTTTTCGTATAATATTTTATCTATAAAATTTTCTGATGAAGTTATTCCTGCTGGTAATTTTGCCCAAACAAACAATCCAACACCTTCCTTATATACTTCACAACCTAGCTTCTCGGCTAATTGTTCTGTTAAAACTCTTCTGTTTTTGTAAACAGCGTTCATCGAATCGAACCAAGATTGATCGCTTTTCAACGCTTCAATGGCTCCTTTTTGAATTCCGAAGAACATTCCGCTGTCCATATTGCTTTTTACTTTCAAAACGGCATCGATACATTCTGCATTTCCTAAAACCATCCCAACTCGCCAACCTGCCATATTGAAAGTTTTTGAAAGCGAATTAAGTTCCAATGCTACGTCTTTTGCACCTTCAACTTGCAATAAACTCATCGGCTTATCATTCAAGACAAAGCTATACGGATTGTCATTGATTAATAGAATATGATGCTTTTTGGCGAAAGCCACTAATTTTTCGAACAATTCCAAACTTCCTCTTGCCCCTGTTGGCATATGTGGATAACCCAACCACATTATTTTCACTTTCGATAAATCTAATTTTTCTAATGCTTCAAAATCGGGTTCCCAATTGTTTGCTTCTTTCAAATCATAATAAACTGGCACTGCTCCTACCAAATTCGTCACCGAAGAATACGTTGGATATCCCGGATTTGGAATCAAAACGTGGTCGCCTTCGTTCAAAAAAGCCAATGAAATATGCATAATTCCTTCTTTGGAACCCATCAAAGGCAAAATTTCAGTGTTCGGATTCAAGGCAACTCCATAATTGGTTGCATAGAAATCAGCCATTCCAGTTCTCAATTCTGGCAATCCTTGATAACTTTGATATTGATGCGCATTTTCTTCCTGCATTGCCAAAGTTACGGCATCAATAACTGCTTGTGAAGGTCTTAAATCTGGACTTCCAATTCCCATATTGATAATCGGTTTCCCTTCAGAAGCCAATTGTCTTACTTCTCTCAATTTTGAGGAGAAATAGTATTCTTCAACTATATCCAGACGTTTCGCTGTTGTAATCATATTTGTAATTTTTCCTAACTTTATTCTTTTTTTGGAATTTGTATTTTGTCTTTTGGAATTTCCTATTATTACGGTTTAGTATTTTTATATTCTCCTAATACTTTGAAATATTCCGCCATAATTTCCATTAATGATTTTGCTTTGGAGTAATCTTCGTATTTTTCGAACGTAACGTCCACAAAAAAGGAGTATTTCCACGGTGTTTCTATTTTTGGTAAAGATTGAATTTTGGTTAAATTCAGTTTGCAATCGCTCATTACATTCAGAACAGCTGCTAAACTTCCTCGTTTATGATCCAATTCAAATTTTATCGAAGCGCGATTAATTTCGCTTTTCTCAACAAATGAATTTTCTTTTTTAATAATAACAAAACGTGTCATATTGTTATTAATCGTTTGGATTTCTGGCGCCAAAATCTCTAAATCGTACATTTCAGCAGCCGTTTTACTTGCTATTGCAGCAATCCCTAAAAGTTGTTTTTTCTGAATTCTACGCGCAGTCTCAGCAGTGTCTTTGTCTTCGACTAATTTAATTTTTGGATATTTTTTTAAGAACTCCATGCATTGCAACAATGCCATCGGGTGCGAATGAACTTCTAAAATATCTTTGATTTTCTGACCTTTCAAAGCCATTAAATTTTGATGAATATCTAAGTAATGTTCACCAATGATGTGCAAATTATTCTTGTCAATCAAAGCATAATTTGGAATAATTGGTCCTGCTATAGAATTTTCAATCGCCATAACCGCTTGATCCGATTTTCCAGATAGCAGACTATCAATTAATTTATCAAATGATAAACACTCATCGACTTCAACAGCAGCACCAAAATACTCCTGCGCCACCTGATGATGAAAAGAGCCTTTTATACCTTGGATTGCAATCCTCTCCCCGACCCTCTCCGAAGGAGAGGGAGAAATTGGAGAAGATATTTGTTCATTTTTCATATATATTCAAAAAAAAAATCCTGATTTTCATCAGGATTGTATATTAGTTTTATTTGTTTCTTAATCTTTCAAATAACCATAGACAATCCTTACTTCCTAAAGAAGAAAT
>JAYVIK010000188.1:0-3754 GCA_043770265.1 Flavobacterium sp.
TTTCCTTTACCTGAACTTCAGATAAAACGGGATTTAAAATGAAAACAGTTTCATAATGATTCATAAATAATTTATTTATTTGTTAAATTGGGTGCAAAAGTAATCTTTTATTTCTAATAAACAAATGAAATTAATTTTTAATCGTCATAAGGTAAAAAAAGCCGATAAAGATTAGGTTTTTTAAAATTAGTTTTATACTTTTACTAATCCAAATCTTAAATATTATAAATTATGAAACTTAATTGTGTTGTAGTAGATGATAGTTCCATTCAAAGGATTATTATCACAAAGCTAGTTAACAATCACCCAAATCTACATTTAGTTGGTGATTTTTCAAGTGCTATTGAAGCAAAAGGATGTATGACGATACACGATGTGGACTTAATCTTTTTAGACGTTGAGATGCCCGTTATTAGTGGGTTCGTTTTTTTGGATGGTTTAAAAGTAAAACCACAAATTATTTTTATTACATCAAAGGCTGAATATGCCATGAAAGCATTTGATTATGATGCAACTGATTATCTCCAAAAACCTATTGGTTTAGATCGATTTAATACATCTGTAAAAAGAGCTCTGGATTTACATTCGTTAAAATCTGAATTCCAAGAAGAGGATGGTGAACACATTTTTATTAAAAGCAACCTAAAAAAACTAAAAATCTTTACAGCTAAGATAAAGTGGATTGAGGCTTTTGGTGATTATGTAAAAGTAGTTACCGAAGACGATAGTAATTTAGTACTTTCCACCATGAAATCTTTCGAAAAAGATTTATCTAAAGACAAATTCGTTAGAGTTCATAAATCTTATATTATCAATATAGATAAAGTAGAACGCTTCAATAGCCGCTTTGCCGAAATTGGAACTACAAAAATTCCTTTGAGCAGGCACAAAAAAGAAGATTTAGTGAAAGCATTGGCAGTCAGCTAATAAAAATCAACATTTATAGCTACTTTTATAGCTCTATATTGCGAAACTACATCAAAACTATTCAGTATTTTCTGGATAGTTTTTTTTGTGCCTTGCAAGGATTGGTTGGTCGGGATTTTTATCATTATGGTTCTAATGTATTCATTTCTAATTCTTGAAATGGGTGGTTCTTCTGGACCAAGTATTGGAATAGTAAAGTTTTGCTTCATTACTTGATACAACCACATTGATCCTTCTTTAAGTTTGTCGAAATCTCGGTGTTTCAAAGTTACCTTTATGAGTTTAAAATAAGGAGGATATTTATAGATTTGCCTTTCATACAATTGCTCATTATACATTCCTATATAATTATTATGAACCACTTGCTGAATTGTATTGTGCTCTGTATTATAGGTTTGAATAATTACTTTCCCTTGTTTTTCCGAACGACCTGAGCGACCCGAAACTTGTGTCATCATTTGGTAACTTCTTTCAAAAGCTCTGAAATCAGGATGATACAGCATAGTATCGGCGTTCATAATTCCCACCAAACTTACATTGTCAAAATCCAATCCTTTGGCCAGCATTTGAGTTCCCACCAGAATTTCTATTTCCCGATTCTTGAAACTATCAATAATTTTTTCGAACCCAAATTTACCTCGAGTCGTATCTTGATCCATTCGACCAATTTTAGCATTTGGAAATAATTCGACTAATTCCTGCTGAATTTGTTCTGTTCCAAAACCTTTCGTAGTCAAATGAACACTACTGCAAGCGTGACAATTTGTTGGTTTTGCCATCGAATACCCGCAATAATGACAGCGCAACTGATTTTTATATTTATGATAGGTCAAACTCACATCACATTGCGGACATTGCGGTACGTGACCACAAGTCAAACATTCGATAATAGGCGAATAACCTCTGCGATTTTGAAACAAAATAACCTGTTCGCCCAATGTTAGGGCATTGGTAATTTTTCCAATTAAAGTATCGCTAAAATGTCCCGACATTTGCTTACGGAAATATTTGTCTTTCAAATCCACCAATTCAATTTCAGGCATCTTGACATTGCCGTATCTTTTTGTGATCTCGACCAAACCATATTTTCCGGATTGGGCATTAAAGTAAGTTTCAATACTTGGTGTAGCCGAACCCAAAAGCACTTTTGCCTTATGACTATTAGCCAAAACTATCGAAGCGTCTCTGGCGTGATACCTAGGGGAAGGATCCACTTGTTTAAAGGTTTGCTCGTGTTCTTCATCGACAATTACTAATCCTAAATTAGAAAAAGGCAAAAACAAAGACGATCTTGCTCCAATAACAATTTGGGCTTTTGGTGATTGTTTCAAAACTTGTTGCCAAACTTCAACCCTTTCGTTATTGCTGTATTTCGAATGAAAAACAGCTACTTTGTTGCCAAAATAATTGCGTAATCTTACCACTAATTGGGTTGTTAAAGCAATTTCGGGCAATAAATAAAGGATTTGCTTTTCTTCCTTTATATATTGTTCAATAAGTTTGATGTAGATTTCGGTTTTCCCGCTAGAGGTTACTCCGTGCAAAAGACAGACTTCTTTTTGAGTAAAACTTTCCTTGATTTCTTCGAAAGACTTTTGCTGAGCTTCGCTTAAGTGCATTAGTTTTTCATTGGTCATACCTGAAAAATCAACACGATCTACTTGGATGTAATATATTTCGAAAATTTCTTTATCTATTAAAGTTTTAATAATTGTTGCGGTTGATTTTGCCGATTCGATTAATTTTTTGACAGTAATAGGCTTTTTCTCCGATGCACTCAATTGAAAATAACTCAGAACAATTTCCTTTTGTTTGTTGGCATTTTTAAGCACTTCTAATAATTCACTCAAACCTTCATTCGTTTCGTATTTTGAATGTAATTTTACAAATCGAATGAGTTTTGGTGTATAGGTTTCCAACATTTCTTCTTGAAGAATCAGAATATTTTTATCAATCAATTTTTGGATAACGGGGAAAATATTCTTCTTATTCAAAATATTCATTATATCCTGAACTTTCAAGGAGCTTTGCTGTTGCAAGGCTTCATATATCAGGAATTCATCATCTGAAAGCAAGCTTTCATCCACAAAACCCTCTTGTTTTTGAGAAATAATTGTTTCGCTTTCCAGCAAAAGTGCCGATGGCATTGCACCGCGATACACATCACCAATGGCACACATATAATAGGAAGCTATCCATTGCCAATGAGCGATTTGAATTTCATTGACTATGGGTTTTTCGTCAAGGATTTGGTGAATTTCTTTGGCTTCGTATAAAGCAGGTTTATTTTTGTGAACTTCGATAACCAATGCCGTGTAGATTTTACTTTTGCCGAAAGGCACAGCTACACGCATTCCTTTTTTGATATAATTGTACTCGGTTTCGGAAACGCTGTAAGTAAACGTCTTCGGAAGGGAAAGTGGCAAAATTACTTCTATAAAATACATTTGGGTAAGAATTATGTGTTGGCTTTTGAATGTGCAAGCCTTAATTTATGTATTGTCGCATTCAATTCGAATCCGAGCAACAAAATAACACAGTTGATCCAAATGTAAAACATCATTATCAATAAAGTTCCTATTGAACCATATAATTCGTTGTATTTTGAAAATTTGATTACCCAAATTCCAAAAACATAAGAATCTAAAATTATTAAAATGGTAGTAAAAACAGATCCAATAGATATAAAAACACGTTCCTTATACTGAGATGTACCAAACTTAAAAAGCATAGAGTTTGTGAGCAAAATCATCAAAATTACAAAAGCATACCGGCCTAAAATAATAAGTGGAATCCGATCGCTTAATACATCTTGGATAATTGTTTG
>JAYVIK010000189.1:0-10759 GCA_043770265.1 Flavobacterium sp.
ATCGATGGTTATTCGACCGACCAATCGACCTATTTCATCCATAACTGGAATGGCTTCTAAATCGTATTTTTGCATAATACGCGCTACCTCAACATCTTCGGTGTAAATATCGACCGAATTCAATTTTTTGATATAGACTTCGCTAATAGGCGTTTTTGCAGAAGTGGTTAACAAATCTTTGAGCGACAACCTTCCTAACAATATATCTTCATCATCAACTACATAAATAGAATGCACTCTGGAGATGTTTTCGGCTTGGATTCTCATTTGCTTGATACAAGTAAAAACATTCCAATTTTCGTTAACCTTAACTAACTCTTTGTGCATCAAACCCCCTGCAGTATTTTCAGGATAACGCAACAAATCGACAATATCTTTAGCGTGACCTTCATCTTGAAGTTCAGATATTACTTGATCTTTCTTGAGTTCTGAAAGTTCTGCAATGATATCGGCCGCATCATTGGTTTCTAGCTCATCTAGTTCCTCCGCAATTTCTTTTGGCGAAAGTCGGTTTAATATTTTTTCCCGTAAATCTTCGTCAAGTTCGAGTAGAATCTCGGCAGTTTTTTCAGAATCTAAAACCTTAAAAAGGTAAATAGCACTTTTGAAACTTAAATCTTCGAGGATTTCGGCAATATCAGCGTGATGCAAATCATGGAGCAAAACTTCAAGTTCCCTCTTGTTTTTGTTCTTGATGTGTTTTTTTAATTCTTTAGAAAATCCTTTGCTGATCTTAAAGTCCATCGGCTTCTATTTTTTGAGTCAGTTCGATAAATTGTTCAACGCTAAGTTGCTCTGGCCGAAGATTAAAAACGGTATCTTCCCTCAAACCATCGGACAAATTTAGTGTTTTTAAACTATTTCTCAAGGTTTTTCTACGTTGCTGGAAAGCAGTTTTCACGACGGTAAAAAACAACTTTTCGCCACAAGGCAAAGTATAATTTTCTTTTCGTCGCAAACGCAAAACCCCCGATTTTACCTTCGGCGGCGGAATAAAAACGTGCTCATCGACGGTGAATAAATATTCGGCATCGTAAAAAGCTTGTGCCAAAACGGAGAGAATGCCATAAGTCTTGCTTCCTTTTTTCTCGCATATCCGTTCGGCAACTTCTTTCTGAAACATTCCTGCAAATTCCGGAATTTGGTTGCGTAATTCCAATGTTCGAAAAACAATTTGAGTCGAAATATTGTATGGAAAATTCCCAATGATGGCAAACTGTTTTCCGCCAAAAACTTCGTTGACATCGTATTTCAAGAAATCTTTAGAAATGATTTTTCCGTGTAACTTGGGATAATTGGCATCCAAATACTCTACGGATTCGGTGTCGATTTCAATAACATGAGTATTAATTGGTTTTTCCAGCAAGTACTTGGTCAAAACACCCATTCCCGGTCCGATTTCTAAAACATCTTCGTAACCTTCGAGATTCAGAGTATCGGCGATATTTTTTGCCACGCTTTCGTCTTTCAAGAAATGCTGTCCGAGGTGTTTTTTGGCTTTTACTTTTTCCATATTGTTTTATTTTGCCACGAAGGCACGAAGGCACGAAGGCGCAAGGTATTTTTTTAATTTGAGTACAAAATCAATCTATAAATTTATTCTATTCAACGGATTAAATTCCGTTGCTACAATATAATTCGTTCCTACGTCAACGGATTAAAATCCGTTGCTACAACATGATTCGTTCCTACGGAACTTTGACATACTTCAAAGAGCCAGCATCTCGGCACATTTTGTAAGGCTGGACTTTAGTCCAGTTTATTTCATGCAAAATTTGGATCTTTCAATCCTAGTTTAATTAAGTGTTTTTCTATCGAATTCAAATCGCAAACACGCCAATTTTCGTTTAAGGCATAATCTCCCCCTGCAAAAGTAACTATAAAATTATTTTTAGTTTTCAAATCCGTGATTGATTCGGTGTTGCCTCGACTAATTTTTGGATTATTGGATAATTTTATCTCAAAGGTAGCCACAATTTCATTGCCTTTAACGATACACAAATCTATTTCGGAACCGCTTTGGGTTCTATAATAAAATGGAACACATTTATTGTTGAGACTCGAAATAATTTGTTCTACTACAAAACCTTCCCAAGAATTTCCAGCAATGACGTTTGAAATTAGCCCATCATAACTGTTTATTTGCAACAGCGAATGCAAAATTCCGCTATCTCGAATATAGATTTTAGGACTCTTGACCATCCGTTTTCCAATGTTTACAAAATACGGTTCCAATCTTCGAATGATGAACGAATGTTCCAGAAAATCAATGTATTTTTTTACGGAATTACTAGAGATTCCCAGTGCGTTTCCTAACATCGAATAATTGATTATCGAGCCTTGAGCCGAAGCAATCATTCGTAATAATTTCCCAATTAAAACCGGCGATGCTGATAATCCCAGCATTCTCAAGTCGGTTTCGATATAGGTTTTAATGTAAGCCTGTTGCCATTCTTGCCAAAAAAAATCATTTGGAGCCAACATTGCTTTTGGATAACCACCTCTGAACCAAAGCGTTTCTAGTTTGATTTGGGTTGCTTCGTCAAATCGTATGGGAGTCAATTCTTTGTAAACAATTCTTCCGGCCAATGTTTCTGAACTTTGAGATAATAATTCTGGCGATGCCGAACCCAATAAAATAAATTGTCCGGGCTTATCTTGTTTGTCCATCAACGAACGCAATAGAGGGAACAATTTTAAATCTCTTTGCACTTCGTCTATAACGATTAGTTTATCTGTGTTTTGGGACAAAAACCATTGTGCATTGGTGTTTAATAACTCAAAATCATCCGTGTCTTCCAAATCCAAATACAGTATGGGCTTGTTTATCAAAGGTTGCAAATTTTTGACGAAGGTAGTTTTTCCTACTTGTCTGGAGCCAATTAATCCCACCGAAGGAAAAAATTCGAGTAATTTAGGAACAACGTTATTGAGGATTCTGTCAATCATTTCTTGAAAATTATTTTCAAATTTACAAGGTTAAATTGAATAAACAACATATTAACCTTGTAAATTTTAATTTTACTTTCATATTTACAAGGTTAATTTTATTTAATGCTCTGATATCACTTCCAATTCCGTTCGAAAAGAAAGCATTTTTTCTCCAAATAATTTCTCTCCTTCATCGCGTAATGCTGGAGCATCTTCTGTATAATATCTCAGTAAAGTTTCCTTACTATCGGTTGCATATTGAACAGAATAAGTTGTTCCTCCCATTTCTTCTTCAATTAAAACCCGAACCATTCTTGCCGAAGAGAATTTTCCTGTGGCCAGCATTTCCGGAATATGTTTGTGTTGCATCCAAATCATCCATTGGTCGTGGACGCTTTCGTGTATGTTTGTGGTAACGTTGTAAATGATCATTTTTAAAAGTTTTCCTCACCCCAGCCCTCTCCAAAGGAGAGGGAGCCGAAAGTGGATTAATATTGTCAATTTTTATAAAAATAAAACCTATTTGAAATTGATATTGATATTGCCATTTTAAAGATTTTTGTCTCCTCGCAATTGCCGGTATTTTTTTCGCGCTTCAACGAAGTAGATACTGTCTTGATGATTAAAAATTATTTTCTCGTAAAGGGGTTTCGCTTTTTCGGGTTGTTGCAACTTATTGTTATAAATTTCTGCCGAAAAATAAAGCGCTTCGTCTATGTAAATACAATCCGAATGTTTATCTATAATATTCTGATATTGGGGTAAAGCCAAATTATATTCGCCTTGTTTTTCGTAAATTTTACCCAAACGCAACAAAGTTACTGCTTCAATATCCTGTCCTTTGAAACTTTTCAAAATTGCCTGAAATTGAGCCGTTGCTTGTTGATTTCGATTTTGATACAACAGATAATCTCCTTTGGAAAACTGTTTCAAAGCCGTTTGAGTCGAATCGGCAACTGTATTGTCATTGATTAAAAGGAAATATTCTAAAGCATCATTGGCAATCAATTGCGTACTTGCTGATTTCAATTCCTTGAATTGTTTCGAAGCCCATACAAAATCTCCTTGAAAATAACTGGTTTTGGCCGCTTTTAAACTTGCTTCGTGCGCCACAGCATCATTTTTTAAATTTTCTTCAATTTGAGAATAATAAAGTAAAGCCTGATTGAATTTCTCTTCGAAAAGCAAAATGTCTGCCAACTGCATTTTGGCCTGAGCCTCTTCATAAACATTCAATTGCAATTCGAGCGCTTTCTTGATTATGGCTTTCCCTTCCTCGGGTTTTCGCAAATTAAAAGCTACAAAATGTGCCTGACTCAGTTGCAAAGATAGCGTAAATGGACTTATTCCGTATTCAGTCAATAAACGCTCTAATTCCGAATTGATAGCCACAAAATCTTTTTCCTGCGCTTTTTCGATTTTCATATTAAGTAGATACGAATTTGCCTGAATGAGCAACTCCAAATCTTTGGTGTTTTCTAGAACAAATCCCAAAATTTCTTTGGCAACTTCTTGATCTTCCTCCTCAATGGTGAGTTGCGCTAAATTGATAATACTAGAAAGTGATTCCGGATTGCGTTTATAAACTGCTTTTTCCTGAATAAAAGCTTTACCAAACTCTTTTTGCTGCACATAATACCAACTCAAATATTCGTTCCAAAAAACATCTTGGTTTTTTTGAGCTCTTGTAATTAAGGCTTTTCGCAAAGTTCCGTTGAAGTTTTCATCACCATCTTCAACCATAAAACGAGCTAATTGGTTTTGGATTTGAATCGAATTTTGAGGATTCGTAAAAGCTTCATCGAGGAAGGTTGAAATCATCATTTCGGTTTTGCCCAATTGTCCGTAAAGCAACGCCATTTGATAATTGAAATTGTAATTGGGCTGCACTTCTGTGGCTGTTTGATAGGATTTCAAAGCATAATCCAACAGTACTTTTCTCTCGAAAGAATTGGCGATTCCATAAACTTCATTTGGATTTTTCTTGATTCGCACAATGGCTTCGTCGTAGTGTTTTTTGGCGGAAGCCTCATTCTTTTGCAACTGGTAATTATAACCCAATTCGACCAAAAGACTGCCTTGTTTGTAAGTGTTCAATCGGGTTTGAATTGCTTTTTCGGCAACGTCAAATTGCTGTAACTGCTGATAACAATCTATTGTTTTTTGAAAATACTGGTAATTTTGAGGTGTGCCTTTTAATAATTCTTCGAAACTGATTTTTGCTTTCTCGAAATCGCCTTTGTCGTAATGATATTGTGCCAATTGCTCGTTTTGTGAAAAACAAACCAATGAAAAAAATAGGGTGATGTGTAGAAAGAGATTTTTCATTAATTAGCGAAATTTTAATAGTAAATAGCCAAAAGAATGTTGTTTTTAGAATTGTCAATTCTATTTTCTATTCTTTTAAAATATTTCTCGTTGACCATTGGGCAACCATAACTATTGCAAATATAATTGGTTTGTTCTTCATAAGGAACGTCAAAATATTTATGCAAAACTATTGCTCTATCAAAGGCATTGCTATTGGTTTTATCCAATCCGTAAAGTTTATAAGCTTTGCCAAATCTTCCAATGTACGAATTGCCTATATAATATTTTCCTAAAGAGGTCGCAAGAGAATTATTAGTATTACTAAACTTTAGCTTTCCTTGAATGCCAGTTTCAGATCCTGAACCGTGAGCCACTAAACCTTGATCTATAATAGTATCTTTCTTTAAATCATAAACAAAAAATCGATTCTTTCCAGACGGAATTTTCATATCAATCAAAAACGCAATTTCATTGTTGTATTTTGGATTGGCTTGAATAACTTTTCGAATCTGACTTACCTGAACATCCAATTTCTCTTTTGATGAATCATTTAGAATGGAAATTTTAGATGAATTCTCCTCACTAATTTTATCAATAATTTTAAAACTTGTAAAAATGATTCCAATAAAAATTAAACTAAAAGTTACTTTTTTCATCATATTACGAACTAATCTATAATATCAAACCCGCAATAGCTTCGCAAAACCTCAGGAATTACGATGCCTTCTGCAGTTTGGTAATTTTCTAAAATTCCAGCCAAAACTCTTGGCAAAGCCAATGAACTTCCGTTTAAGGTGTGTGCCAATTGGTTTTTTCCGTCTTTGTCCTTGAAACGTAATTTCAAACGATTGGCTTGAAAAGTCTCGAAATTAGAAACCGAACTGATTTCTAACCAACGTTCTTGCGCTGTAGAATACACTTCGAAATCATACGTCAACGCAGAAGTGAAACCCATATCGCCGCCACAAAGACGCAAAATTCTATAGGGTAATTTCAATTCTTGGAGAATGCTTTTTACGTGTTCGACCATTCCTTCTAAAGCTTCATACGATTTGTCAGGATGTTCCACTCTCACGATTTCGACTTTATCAAATTGGTGCAAACGATTCAATCCACGAACGTGAGCGCCATAAGAACCGGCTTCACGACGGAAACAAGGCGTGTAAGCAGTAGTTAAAATTGGCAATTCGTTTTCGTTCAAAATCACGTCACGAAACAAATTTGTTACCGGAACTTCTGCCGTTGGAATCAAATATAAATCATCAGTTTTATCGTGGTACATTTGTCCTTCTTTGTCGGGCAGTTGTCCCGTTCCATAAGCCGAAGCTTCGTTGACCATATGCGGCACTTGAACTTCATTGTATCCAGCAGCTGTATTTTTATCTAAAAAATAGTTGATCAAGGCACGTTGCAACTTGGCTCCTTTTCCTTTGTAAACAGGAAATCCAGCACCAGTTATTTTATTTCCCAATTCAAAATCGATAATGTCGTATTTTTTTACCAAATCCCAGTGTGGCTGAGCGCCTTCGTGCAAAACAGGTATTTCGCCTTCTTCGAAAACGTTCAAATTGTCCTCTGGAGTTTTTCCTTCGGGAACAATATCAGCGGGAAGATTGGGTAAAGTATATAGTTTTTCCAACAAATCAGCAGCTAATTGATCGGCAGTTTCGGCCAATGATTTGCTTTTTTCTTTTAATAAAACTGTTTTTTCTTTGAGAATGGCGGCTTTCGATTTTTCGCCTGCTTTCATCATTTCACCAATGTCTTTGGACAATTTATTAGATTCTGATAAAATTCCGTCCAACTCTACTTGCGTAGCGCGGCGTTTTTCATCCAATTGTACCACTTCTTGAACAACGCTTGTGGCATCCATATTTCTTTTTGCCAAAGCGGTGATTACTTTTTCCTGATTTTCTCTAATAAATGCAATTTGTAACATATCCTGATTTTTTAAACACTAATTTTAATTATAACGGTAGCAAATTTAGGGAAATGTTTTTTATAAAAGTGGGGTATCAAAAAGTTAAGAAAGATTTAGACCGTAATGTTCGATGCTGTTTGCCGTTTTTTTATCAATAAAATTTTTATTTCTGATAGATTCCTTATTTTTACACTAAAGTTTTAGTGTATGAAAAAAATTGGGCTACTCTGTTTACTGTTGTTTGAGTCTTTTGTTTTTTCACAAGACAATCTTGCTGTATTTGAAAAAATGAGAACTTCGGAAGCACAATCTGCTTCAAAAATTATGTCGGTAAAGACCAATCCAAACACTGCAAATTATGATATTACCTATCACAAATTAGAATGGAATATCGATCCAGCAATCTATTTTATATCAGGAAAAGTAACGACTACTTACACTGCACTTTCAAATATGACGAGCCTAACTTTCGATTTAGCTAACACATTAAAAGTAAGTACGGTAAAAAAGGGTGCTAATAATTTAGCTTTTATACAAACGGCTACTGAATTGCAAATTACTTTACCCACAACGCAACCAAAAGGGATTTCGGAAACAGTAGAAATCAACTATTCCGGAACACCGCCATCTTCTGGTTTTGGCTCGTTTGAAACCACTACACATAATGGAACACCCGTGATGTGGACTTTATCTGAACCTTTTGGAGCAATGGAATGGTGGCCTTGTAAGCAAGATTTGAACGATAAAATAAACAGTATTGATGTTTATGTAACAGCTCCAAGTCAATATGTTAGCGTTTCAAATGGTATTGAACCTGAGCTGCACGTAATTAATGGATCGAATAAAACCACTCATTTTCATCACAATTATCCTATTCCTGCTTACTTAATTTGCGTGGCAGTAACTGATTATGCTGTTTACAATCAAACGGGTGGAACTATTCCAAATCAATATCCAATTGTCAATTACATTTATCCTGAAAATTTAACGCAAACTATTCAAAACCAATTGGCACAAACACCATTGATATTAAATTTATTTGAAAATTTATTTGAACCCTATCCTTTTCGAAGCGAAAAATACGGCCACGCCCAGTTTGGATGGGGCGGCGGAATGGAGCATACCACGGTTTCGTTTATGGGTAATTTTAGTCGAGAATTAATTGCCCACGAAATGGCGCATCAGTGGTTTGGCGACAAAATAACTTGTGGCACCTGGAAAGACATTTGGCTCAACGAAGGATTTGCTACCTATTTAGCCTCATTAGTTATCGAAAATTTTGATGGGCAAGCGGCTTTCATTGCCGATAAAACCAATATGATTAACTCGATAACTTCAGTTTCAAATGGAGCGGTTTATTTAAACGATGCTGAATCAACTGATGTTAACAGAATTTTTAGTGGAAGATTGAGCTATTATAAAGGCGCGATGGTTTTGAATATGTTGCGATTTAAAATGGGCGATACTTCATTTTTTCAAGGTTTAAAAAACTATTTAGCCGACACCAATTTGGCTTACAAATATGCTGTTACCTCGAATTTGCAAGCTCATCTCGAAGCAGTTTATGGCAGTAGTTTACAAGAATTTTTTAACGATTGGATCTATAATCAAGGTTATCCAACTTATGCGATAGCTTTTCAAAATAATTATAATGGAACGGTTTCTATCGGAGTCAATCAAACACAATCCGATCCTTCGGTCAGTTTTTTTGAAATGCCGGTTCCTATTCGCGTTTTTGGAGCTAGTGGAGAACAAATGGATTTGGTTTTAAACAATATTTCTAATGGAGAAACTTTTTTAAAAAATGTTCCTTTTGTGGTTACCAGTGTCGTTTTTGACCCGAATAAAGATTTGATTACAAAAAATTCTGTGGTTACCTTATCCACCAATAATCCCAGATTAGAAACCATTTCTCTATATCCAAACCCTTCCAAAAATAAGATAACGCTTCAATTGCCTGCGGGAATTAGTGTTGAAAAAACGTTGTTTTACAATGCCTTAGGACAAAAAGTAAAAGAAACCAGTTCGGCTACTTCTTGGGATGTGAGTGCTTTTTCGGACGGGCTTTATTTTATCACGCTATTTACAAATGAAGGAACCAAGCAGATTCAGTTTGTAAAAAAGTAATATAAAACTGTTTAGTTATACTTATGAAAATTAAAGTAATATACTAAAAAACAATTGGTTAATTTTAAAAAAAGTGATGTTCTTTATCGTAAATTTTAAACTCTTTTAATCTCGTGACCTAAAAATTCTTCTAAAGTAGCGAACATTTCATCCACAGAAAGCACTTCGAAATCGGGATGTGATTTGAGAAAATTGGCGTTCAAAGTCACTAGATTTTCTTCCAATTCGAAAAAAGTGTCGTTATTGAGTAAATCTCTGATAGGATTTACACCTTCTAGTTTCCCTTTCAGGAATTTGTTGAGCTTGACGCTGCTCATTAGTTTCACTTTTTTGGCTTGTTGTTGGAATAATTCCAGATGGTTGAAGGCACCAATTAATGCCAAACCTTCTTCAATTAATTCGTTTAATTCGGTATTCCAACCGGAATGATGTACAAATTGAGCAAAGTTTCCCGCAACATATTGCGAATAATAGTAGTCTAAATAATAACTCATCAAGGCATCTTCGTGAATGAATTCGTCGTCGATTTTTTCCTCACGCATCAAGTTGATTACCGAAATATTGGAATGAATCAAGTCTTTCAGATTCTCACTACTGAAGGCTGTTTCTGAAACTAGTATTCTACCGAATTCCATAAGG
Organism: Flavobacterium sp.; assembly: GCA_043770265.1. Lineage (GTDB taxonomy): Bacteria > Bacteroidota > Bacteroidia > Flavobacteriales > Flavobacteriaceae > Flavobacterium. The sequence goes on from JAYVIK010000189.1 coordinate 9,929, forward strand.
TTTTGTATTTAAAGATTTAGTGCAAAATTCAGGTAAATAAAACCAGAAAAGAAATTTTGTTTAATTGCTGTCAAAACTTGAAACTTGACATCTGAGTTGAAGAAACAAAAAAGCTACATATAAGACAATGCAGCTTTGAAATTTTATGTTGAAAAACTATTCTTTATTTCGTTTTCATTGGTGGCAAATCAAATGCTTTTGAATCGCCCTCAAAATTATTGCGGTGCGCACCATCGCAAAAAGGTTTGTTGGATGACAATCCACAACGACAAAGCCCTAGCGCTGTTCTTCCTTCTAGGCCATAAACTTCGCCATCTTGATCCATTATTTCAAAATCACCTTCGATTTTTATCGATCCGTTTTTATTGATTATTAGTTTAGTCTTGCTCATATTTTTTTTTGTTTTAGAGGTCAAAGATTGTAAAAATTATCCGTTCCTACAAGATGGATTCAAATCCATCCTGCAAGATGTGCCGAGCCTAAGGCTCTATTTTGTGGTCATTAGCCTTTTGTTGATTCATTTTTGTAACCAAAGCTTTCAATCGTAATGCTTTTTCTTTTTTTTCATCTTGCAATTTAGACTTTTTCCGATTGAGTAATTTGGTATGCAAAGCCTTGTTTTTAGTGTTTTTTTCGGGTCCTTTGGGCATAATCTAATATTTTCAATAATTCAGGTTTGCAAATATAAACAAAGCCAAATTAAAACTGAGAAATTGATTTAAACCCCAAATCCATTAGGTACTATCTTCAATACCTAATTTATTTTGTTATATTTTATACATTTGTAACACCGAGAGGAAGCTTCTTGCGATAATTCACTGGATGTTTACC
>JAYVIK010000190.1:0-3736 GCA_043770265.1 Flavobacterium sp.
AGATTTTAAGGAAATTCCTTTTGCTTCTATCCGAATTTATGAAGGAACACCAAAAACAGTTACCGAAGAATTTGCCCGATACGATATTGCCAACGACGCTACTTTTGCAGGAAATGTAACAATGGTTTTGGGCGTTTTTTACAAGCGAAATGGAGATTGGAAATTCAACGCCATTGGGGCTCCAATAAAAGACCAAAAAATCGAACAAACTGAAATTACAATTCAACAAAATCATTTGTAAATCATAATGGAAAATCAACTAATAACTCAAGAAAATAGTGCCTTGATCGACAAAGATGGAAATGTAAATTTGGCTGTCATTTCTGACAATCAAGTGGCCGAATATAAATCCATTTCCAATCAATTGGATGAAAAGGATGCCAATTCAATTTTGAATTTTGGTGCCGAAATTCAAACGTCTATTGCCAAACAAAGCGATACCTTTTTGACCAATGTACGAACCTACAACTCTGGCGAAGTAGGAACGTTAATCACCGATTTGCTAACGGAGCTGAATTATGTAGATGTTGATCAATTGGATCAAGGACCATTTAAGAAATTTTTATCTAAAATTCCACTTGTAAATAAATTGGTTGTCGATGTGAAAAAGTTGTTTCAACAATATGACAAAATCACCGTAAATATTGACAAAATCAGCAATAAAGTCAAAGCCGGAATGATCAATTCTATCAAAGACAATAGTGCGTTACAAACTATGTTTGATGGCAATGTTGGTCTTATTAAAGAAATGGAAAGACACATTATAGCGGGACAAATTCGGTTCAAAGAATTATCAGAAGAACTGGCTTTGATGGAAGCCAATAGCAGTCAATATCAAGATTACCAAATTGCGGACAAACGAAATTTCAGCAGTCGATTGGATAAACGTTTGGCCGATATGAAAATTGTGCGTTTCATTATGTTGCAATCTTTGGCGCAAATTCGTGTGGTTCAAAACAACAATACGTCAATTGCCGAAAAAGCGCAATCAATTTTGACTACAACAATGCCAGTTTGGAAAAACCAATTGACACTTGCGGTGGCTTTGCAACGTCAAAAACAAAACATTGAAGTGCAACGAAAAGTATCGGAAACCACCAATACTATTTTGCAAAAGAACGCCGAAATGCTCAAACAAAACAGTATCGAAGTGGCAAGAGAAAACGAAAACACGATTGTGTCTCTCGAAACTTTAAAAAGCACAACAAAATCTCTAATCGAAACTTTAACCGAAGTCAAACAAATTCACGATAAAGGAACCGAAACCAGAAGAGAACTTGATGCTGGATTACAAAGTCTTGAGGCTGAACTAAAAAAAGGTGTTGTTAGTTAAAGGCGTATCAAATTAAAAATGGAAGAACAAGAACATATATTTGTTCAGATCATAAAAGACAGCGATAAAAGATTGGTGGTTTTGCAGTTATTGGCAAACTTTTTTAACCACAAAGATTTAATTGGTGTTGTGATAAAAACGAAAATTATTCACAACCTTTTTACCAAAAATCGTTCGTTGGATTGCAATAAATTGGAGTTATTCCATTTGCAATTTACTGATTCCATTATTGATTTATTTAGAAAATTAAAAAAATCCAAAGAGCAACAATATCTATTGATTTCCGATGAGATTCAAATTAATAACGAAACAATTGCTGCGTTAAAAACGGATATAGAAAAGTCAGATTTCCCGGTGCAAGCCAGAATTCACGCTCAGAATATGTCGCAAAAAGTGTCGCAATTGTATCAAATGTTTGTTTCCGACAAACAAGAATTGTTCAGTTGGAACGAAATAATGAATTTCTCAAATCAATATCATTCCAAATATTACAGGGAAATAAACAGCAATCAATATCAGAAATTAATCCCAGTTGGGAGAAAATTTTATAAAAATGATTACTCGATTTTCGAGAAAAAGTTACTGGGCAGATTAAATATTTTGCAGTTCAAAATAAAATTCCTTAGCGGATTGATTTGCAACAACCAAATTATAGAAGTATATGAATTTAGAGATTCCAATGATAGATTTGTTTTTGTGGCCAATGATAAGTCGTTCTTTTTTTTGGAAAATGAACAGGCAAAAGGAATAGATTTATCGAAAAATAGCTCGTCGAAGAATCAAGTTTTGTTTGAACTCAACACAAAAAACACGCAGCTCAAAACTGCATTAGAAACCATAAAGACCAGTCTTCCCGAAACAGTAGAACAAGTTTTAAAAGATTATTTAGATAAAATTTCGTCAACCAATTTTACCGATGAAATGTACAATGTGGACGAGCAAACAAACATATTGAAAACAATGTTGAACATTAAAATAAATTAGAATAAGATGGCAATTAATTTAGAAAAAGGACAAAGACAAGCAATTGGCGCACCGAAATTTACAGTAGGATTGGGCTGGGACAGCAATTCGAGTAGTACAGGAGAAAGTTTCGATTTGGATGCCTCAATATTTTTGGTAGGAGCCAACGGGAAAATTCCGACCGATAATCATTTTGTGTACTACAACAATTTAAAATCGCCAGACGGATCCGTAATTCACGCAGGAGACAATACTACTGGTGATGGTGATGGTGATGACGAAAAAATTGCAATTGATTTGTCGAAAGCTGGAGCTGATGTAAACGAAATTTCTTTTGTAGTTACCATTCACCAAGCCGAAGCTAGAAAACAAAATTTTGGACAAGTAAGAAATTCATTCATCAGGATATTAGACGAGACCAACACCGAATTGGTAAAATACGAACTCGACGAGGATTTTTCTATCGAAACCGCAGTTGAATTTGGACGTTTGTACAAAAGAAACAACGAATGGAAATTCGAAGCCGTTGGAGTTGGAATGAAAGGCGGATTACAAGATTATTTGAATAAATTCAATTAAATTAATATAAAAATGGCAATAAATCTTCAAAAAGGGCAAAGAATCAGCCTAGAAAAAAGCAACGGTAGCAAGTTGCAAAATATTTGTGTAGGCATCAATTGGGGCGCAATCGAAAAGAAAGGTTTCTTTGGAAACACCAAAAAAGAAGCGGTGGATTTGGATGCATCCTGCGCATTATTTGACGACAAAAAGAATCTATTGGATATTATTTATTTCGGAGCACTTCGTTCTAAGGATAATGCTGTAATTCACAGTGGCGATGATAGAACAGGCGATATGGGCGGCGATGATGGATTGGATAATGAAATTATTACAGTTGATTTTTCTAGATTGAATCCTGCTTGTACTTCTGTTGCTTTTGTTTTAAACAGTTTTCAAGGACAGGATTTTGCCTCAATTCCATTTGCTTCGATTAGAATTTATGAAGGAACACCAACAAGAGTAAACGAGATTTTCGCCACTTTTGACATTGCAAATGGTGCTGGTTTTGCCGGTAATGTGTCGATGGTGATGGGCGTTTTTTATAACAAAAACGGCGAATGGAAATTCAACGCAATCGGAGAACCAACCGCAGACAGAAAATTAGAACAGACCGTAAAAACTGTCGCAAATCAATATTTATAGTAGAATAGTTTAGCTTTGCTAATTATTGTAAATCATATTAAATTAAACAAATGAACAATCATCCTATTTTTTCAGAACATCCTTGGCTTGTAGTCACTTTTGCAATAGCGGTAATCATAATGCTCACCCTAGATTTAGGAGTTTTTAATAAAAAAAGTCACGTTGTTACCAACAAAGAAGCCGTGATTTGGTCTTCGGTTTGGATTACATTGGCTATGATTTTTAGTGGATTAGTTT
>JAYVIK010000191.1:0-10699 GCA_043770265.1 Flavobacterium sp.
GAATTGAAATTAGAAGGAAAAGATTATTTGATTATGCGTGAGGATGATATTTTAGCTATTATCTAAAATCCCCTCCCGACCTCCCCGAAGGGGAGGAGATTGGAATTAATAAAAATATTTACAAACACATATCCATCTCGGCTCCCTCCCCTTCGGGGAGGGCTGGGGTGGGGAAAACAAAAATTAAAATGGCAAAAGATATAAAATTTGATATTGAAGCACGTGACGGATTGAAACGTGGTGTTGATGCATTGGCAAACGCAGTAAAAGTAACTCTAGGACCCAAAGGTCGTAACGTAATTATTGGAAAGTCTTTTGGTGGACCAACTGTTACCAAAGATGGTGTTACTGTTGCAAAAGAAATAGAATTGAAAGACCCATTAGAGAATATGGGCGCTCAAATGGTAAAAGAAGTTGCTTCTAAAACCAATGATTTGGCAGGAGACGGAACAACAACTGCAACTGTTTTGGCACAAGCCATCGTAAAAGAAGGCTTGAAAAACGTGGCAGCGGGAGCAAACCCAATGGATTTGAAACGTGGAATTGACAAAGCCGTTGAGGCTATTGTTGCTGACCTAGCTAAACAAGCCAAAGTAGTAGGAAGTGATTCTGAGAAAATCAAACAAATTGCTTCTATTTCTGCTAATAACGATGAAGTGATTGGTGAATTAATTGCCAATGCTTTCGCAAAAGTAGGAAAAGAAGGCGTTATTACTGTTGAAGAAGCCAAAGGAACTGATACTTATGTAGATGTTGTAGAAGGAATGCAATTTGACAGAGGCTATCTTTCTCCTTATTTTGTGACCAATGCTGAGAAAATGGAAGCTGAATTAGAGAATCCATATATTCTTTTGTATGACAAAAAAGTATCTTCGTTAAAAGAATTGTTACCTGTTTTAGAACCAGTAGCACAATCAGGAAAACCATTATTGATTATTGCCGAAGACGTTGATGGAGAAGCTTTATCTACTTTGGTAGTAAACAAATTGCGTGGCGCTTTGAAAATTGCAGCTGTAAAAGCTCCGGGTTTTGGAGACAGAAGAAAAGCAATGTTAGAAGATATCGCAATCTTAACTGGTGGGACTGTAATCTCTGAAGAAAGAGGATATACTCTAGAAAACACTACTATCGAAATGTTAGGAACTGCAAAAAGAGTAACCATCGACAAAGACAACACTACAATAGTTAGCGGAGCTGGTGAAGCCGATATGATTAAAAATCGTGTGAATCAAATCAAAGGTCAGATGGAAGCTACTACTTCTGATTATGACAAAGAAAAATTGCAAGAACGTTTGGCTAAATTAGCTGGTGGAGTGGCTGTTCTTTATGTAGGTGCTGCTTCTGAAGTAGAAATGAAAGAGAAAAAAGACAGAGTTGACGATGCGCTTCACGCTACTCGTGCTGCTGTCGAAGAAGGAATTGTTGCTGGTGGAGGTGTTGCTTTGTTGAGAGCCAAAAATTCTCTTGCAGCCTTGAAAGCAGACAACGCTGATGAAGCTACGGGAATCAAAATTATTTCTCGAGCGGTTGAATCTCCTTTGAGAACAATTGTTGAAAACGCAGGCCTTGAAGGTTCTGTTGTTGTGGCAAAAGTGGCCGAAGGTTCTGGAGATTTTGGATACAACGCCAAAACCGACGAATATGTAGATATGCTGAAAGCAGGTATTATCGACCCTAAAAAAGTAACTCGTGTAGCTTTAGAAAACGCCGCATCGGTTGCGGGAATGATCTTGACTACCGAATGTGCTTTGGTTGATATAAAAGAAGAAAACGCTGGTGGACATTCACACGGTGGCGGAATGCCAGGAATGATGTAATATCATCCTAATAAATATTTAAAAATCCGTTCCGATTACATTGGAACGGATTTTTTTTGGCATAATTAATGATATTATTTACAACTAAACATAAAATTAATAATGTTTTGCTTATTTTAATTTAATTTTGATTTGCACAAATTATCCCAAATAAAAACTAACCAATATTTTTTTTAAATGAAATTCAACTTTACGATTTACAGCTTATTATTATTTGTACAATGCTTTTCACAAACTCCAACCAATCAAGAAAAAATTAAAACGCTGCTTAACACTTATTTTCTTGATGACAGAGAAATTATTCACGTACAATTCAATAAAAACACTTTTCTGAACAATGAAGATATTGCTTTTAAAGGATACGTTTTTAGCAAAAAAAACAATACTCCTTACTATAACACCTCCAACATACAATTAATTATCTACAATGAACAGCAAGAAGTAGTTCAAAAGCAATTGCTTTTTACGGAAAATGGAATGTTTGCAGGAGGAATTCATTTGGATAAAAATTTTAAAACAGGAAAATATCTTTTTCACTTTTATTCTAACTGGATGAATAATTTTAAAGAAGACGACTCTTTTTATCAAACCGTAGAAATTAATAACATCGATGAACCCTTCAATTTTAAAACAAATGAATTCAACCTGAAAACCGCCCAAATTGCTTTTTTTCCTGAAGGTGGAGCCATAATTGACGACATTAATAATATTATAGGAGTAAAAATTACGGATTGTTATAATAGAGGTTTAGAATTAAACAATGTCTTAATTTTAGACTCCAAATCGAATGAAATTTCTCGTTTTAATACCAATAAAATGGGAAATGGTGTTTTCTATATGGCAGGAGATATAAATGAAAAATACACCTTAAAAACCCAATACAAAGATCAGGTTATTACTCAGAATTTACCAATAGTACAAAAAACAGGAATTGCTATTTCGTACAATAATAATTTGCCCAACAAATTGGCAGTTGCTGTAAAAACGAACGAAAGAGGAGTTAAATTAAACCAAAATAAAAAATTCAATCTCCTGATTCAACAAAATGGATATTCGGTCTTAAAAGAAATTGACTTTAGTAACAACGAAAAAGAACAAGTACTATTTATTGACAAAAAATATTTGCTAAATGGTGTTACTTCTATTCGCCTCATTGACGAAAATTTAAATGAAATTACTGAACGATTAATCTATAACTACGCTTCGCCACTACAAGTAATGAACCTTAATGCAAAAGTGATTGCTAATGACAGCATTAGTTTGTCTGGAAATACCAATTTGAAAAAAGCCAACATAAGTGCTAGTATTCTTCCTGAAAAAAATATAGGTATGGACAGCAAAAGATCTATACTCGGTACATACTATCTAAACACTTATTTAGAAAGTCCGGAAATGGATAATTTTACTTATTTTGATCCAGAGAATAAGAATAGTAAAAGAGATATGGATTATTTAATGCTACAAACCAAAAGCAAATTACTTTGGGAAAACATTAAGTCGAATCCCCCGATAATGAATTTTAAATTTAATAAGGGAGTTACTATAAGCGGAACTGTAAATAGTAAAATCAATCCTGATGTAAACAATAAAATATTGCTAATATCATTAAAAAACAATGTTTTTGAAAAATTAACAGTTGAAAAAGACAATACTTTTAAACTGGAAAATTTTTATGTACAAGACTCAACGGTCTACATTTTACAATTGGAAAACGAGGAAAATGCTGCAATACATTCAAAAATGGTAGCTAAAGTTTACAACAATCAAACACCATTCAACCTGCCTATCCGTTTTAATAAAATAAATTGTCCTATCGAAAAAATCACTGGAGACAGCCTTGTGTTTTCAGCATCAAAATTCAATAAAAACTTCATAAATTTAAATGAAGTAATTATTACCAGAAAAAAAGAAATTTTTACTCATAGTAATGAAGTCGGTATTAATGCAAGAGCATTTAAGATAGATGACAGAGAATTTGGAAGTGTACTGGATTTTATAGGAAGAAATGGATATAGAACCGGAATGAATTCAGATAACAATGTATTTATAACCAGCAATAGAGACTCCAATTCTGGGAATTCGCCTGATGTTTATCTGGATGATTTTTTGCTTTTTGACTATAACGCATTATACAGCATGGACTTAAGCAGTATTGATGAAATTTTTATCGATAGAGATGATTTTTCAAGTTCAAGATCAAACTCCTCCGGAACAATTAAAATTTATTATAAAAAAGGTCTTGGCAACAAATATTTTAAAACTAAATGTGCTATACTCATAGCAACATCAGGTTTTAGTAAAAACATCGAATTCAAAAATACTAATTTCGATACACCAAAAGAGTTTAATTTATTTGGCACATTGAACTGGTCTTCTAATATTGCAGTTAAGGAAAATCAAAACTTCGAAATTAAGTTCCCCAGAGGGAATCAAAAAATAATCGAAGTCCTTGTTGAAGGATTTTCAGACGATGGTCAACTCATTTCTGAAATCAGAAAAATACCAATTTCAACTCTTTAAATAAAAAAGTCCGTCTTGTTGAAGAACTTGATGGATTTTTTTATTTAATTATTAAAAGCAAATAAATTACTATTTTTTGTTTGAAAATTGATTAGTTTAGCTACAAATTAAAAAAAATCATAATGAAATTAATATTCTCGTTTTACTGTTTTTTATTTTGTCTAATAAGCTTTTCACAAACTCCATCTAATCAGGAAAAAATCAAAACCCTTCTAGACACTTATTTTCTCGATGAAAGAGAAATCATTCACGTTCAATTTAACAAAAACATTTATCTCAACAATGAAGATATTGCTTTTAAAGGATATGTTTTTAGTAAAAACAATACTATACCGCTCAAGAATTCATCTAACATTCAATTGATTATCTACAACGAAAAGGAAGAAATAATTCAAAAACAACTACTTTATACAGCAAATGGAATGTTTTCAGGTGGGATTCACTTGAATAAAAATTTTAAAACAGGAAAATATCTCTTTCACTTTCACACCAATTGGATGAATAATTTTAAAGAAGACGATTCCTTTTCTCAAACAGTAGAAATTTATGACATTAATGAACCCTTCCATTTTAAAACAAATGAACCCAATTTGAAAACAGCTAAAATATCATTTTTCCCAGAAGGTGGAAATATAATAGATGGTATAAGTAATACTATTGGAGTAAAAATTACGGACTGTAACAATAAAGGTATCGAACTCAATAACGTACTAATTTTAGATTCTAAATCGAATGAAGTTTCTCATTTTAATACTAATAAAATGGGAAATGGCGTATTGTTTTTAACAGCAGATAGCAAAGAAAAATACACCTTAAAAACGCAGTCTAAATTACAGAACATTACACAAGATTTACCAATTATACAACAAACCGGAATTGCCATAAGTTACAATAATAATTTGCCCAATAATAAATTAGCAATCTCTGTAAAAACTAACGAAAAAGGAGTTGAATTAAACCAAAATAAAAAATTAAATCTCTTGATTCAACAAAATGGCTACTCTGTTCTAAAAGAGATTAATTTCGATAACCAACAAAAAGACCAAGTCGTATTTATTGACAAAAAATATTTGCAAAATGGTGTAAATTCAATTCGACTTATAGACGAAAATCTTAATGAAATTACGGAACGACTAATTTATAATTTCGCGACCGTTCAGCCTGTAACGACCCTAAAAACAACTGTTATTGCTAATGATAGTATTGTACTATCTGGACAAACAAATTTGACAAATGGAAATATAAGTGTTAGTATACTTCCAGAAAAAAATATAGGAGCGGGCAGCAAAAGATCTATTCTCGGCACCTACTATTTAAACACGTATTTAGAAAAACCTGAAATTGATAATTTCGCTTATTTTGACCCCGAAAATAAAAATAGTAAAAGAGATATGGATTATTTGATGCTAGTCCAAACTAAGAGTAAATTACGTTGGGAAAACATCAAATCAAATCCACCGACATTGAATTATAAATTTAACAAAGGCGTTACAATAAGCGGCATCGTCGAAGGTAAAAAAAATCCAAACGTTACAAAAACAGTATCATTAATATCTTTAAAAAACAATGTTTTTGAAAAAATTAAAGTCGATAAAGACAATACTTTTAAACTTGATAATTATTTTGTTCAAGACTCGACTGTTTTTGTTTTACAACTTGAAAATGAGAAAAATGCATCTGTTTTTTCAAAGATTGTAGCTCAAGTTTCTGACAATCAAACAAAGTTCAACTTGCCAATCAATTTTAATAAAGAAAAATGTCCTATCGAAAAAAATTCTAGAGATAGCCTTGTGTTTTTATCACCAAAACTTAATAAAAACACTTTAAACCTAGATGAAGTAGTAATCAAGGCAAAGAAAAAAGAAGTTTTTACTCATAATACAGGAATTAGTGGGAACGCTAGAGCTTATAAAATTGATGAACGTGAATTTGGAACTATTTTAGATTTTATAGGACGTAATGGGTTTAGAACTGGGGTAAACAACGGCGAAGCATTCATCAAAAGCATAAGAGATTCTCAATCAGATGGTTCTCCAGAGGTTTTTGTTGATGGTGTTTTGCTTTTTGACTTCAATTTGTTGTTCGATCTCGATATAGATACTGTTGATGAAATTTATATAGACAGAACCGGTATTGCAAGTACAAGACAAAACGCTTCAGGTGCAATTAGAGTTTTTCTTAAAAGAGGAAAAGAAAATAAATTTTACATTTCAAAATGTTCGACAGTAATCGCTATTGGTGGTTTTAGTAAAAACATAAAATTCAAGAATTCTACTTTCAATTCCCAAAAAGAATTTATTGCTTTTGGCACATTGAATTGGTCTTCAAATATCCCTTTGAAAGAAAATGGAAGTTTTGAAATCAAATTTCCAAAAGGCAATCAGAATGTAATACAAGTTTTAATCGAAGGGTTTTCGGAAGATGGGCAAGTCATTTCTGAAATTAAAAAGATTCCGATTGAGCATCTTTAAAACAAAAAACTCCGAGAATTCGGAGTTTTTTTTGCTTATATTTTTTTGTATTAGTGCATTTTTCTTTTTGCTAGATAATCAATTAGTTCTTTGGGTCTATCGGTTTGTATCACATTTGCGCCCCATTTGATCATTTCACCCCAATTGCCCTCTGGATTTTCAAGTGCTTTTTCATCAGTATAACCTGCACAAATAGTATCCCAAAGTGTGTTTATCCAAACAGTCTTTTTTGCATCTCGAATGATTTTTATCAACTCGAAAACAGGCGGCTTTTGATTATCAAAAATCACTTCGAAAGCAATAGGATTGGATTTTTTCAAAAAATTTTGTGTGTATGGAATAGGCTCACTACTTATTTTTCGTTTATCATCGTGTGATATGTCCCAAACCATTGGCATATAATTTATTTTGTTCATAATGTCAGGATATTTTTCATTCAATACCTCAACTGTTTCACTTCCTTTAAACAATCCTTGTGCTACTGTTCCGGTTTCAACCAGAACTTTATAGGTTTCTGGAATACAATCGTATGCTTTATCTAAATTTACTAAAACGGGTTTGCCTTTTACAAAAAGCATAGCCTCTGCTAGAGTTGGGATTTTATTAGCTCTAACAATTCCCATTCCGTCCTTTAGAAATAATTTGGCTATACTGTCGTACATAGTTTCCGAGATTAGACCTTTTCCGTTAGAGGTTCGGTTTAAAGTTACATCGTGCATTACAATTAGCTTTCCGTCTTTAGTTTTTCGAACATCAAGTTCAATTATATCCACTCCCATTTCGATAGCTCTTTTCATAGCATCAATAGAATTTTCTGGAGCATTGCGCCAATCAGACCTATGAGCTACGACCAAAACTGAATTTGGTTTTGGATTTTTTAATTGGGCTAGAATTTGTTGATGTGTTTTTTGACCAAACACTATGGTCGATAACAACAAAAACAACAATTGTATTATTTTTATAGATTTCATATTGCTGAATTTTAATTATAACCCGGATTTTGTTTAATTGCTGGATCAGTATTTATCTGACTTTGGGGTATTGGAAATAACAAATCATTATTGTCGATTGTAATTTTACTATTTTGTGACAAAAACCAAGCATTCATTGTTGTAATTGCTTTATTAGTGCGCAGTAAATCAAACCATCTGTGTCCCTCGCCGATAAACTCTAAACGACGTTCTAACTCAATAGCATCTTGAATAGCAGGTTTGCCAGTTGCTGCTGAGTTGATAAGTCCAGCACGTGATCTTACTTGGTTTAAATAAAGGATTGCTTGAGTCGGATTATTCAATTCATTTTCGATTTCGGCAAGCATTAGTAGCACATCAGCATAGCGCAAAACTACCCAATCGCTCCCGCTATCTTGAACAACTAGCGCAGTTTTCAGTTTTTTGGTAAACAAAACACCAGCAGTTGTCTGCCCAATGTATGCTGCTTTTCTGGTATCATTTGTTTGATAAAGAGCAAAGAAGGATTTAGTTGGCAAATTATGTCCTTTGGCACCACTTACCGTTCCCGAAGGGCTAAACTGTTGAAAAGCCGATGTGCCTTCTGTGTTTACATTTATTCCAGAAGCAAACTGTGTTGCAAAAATTATTTCTTTGTTGTTCTCAGAATCCAATGCAAATATTTTATTAACATCTGTTAATAATGTATAATTTCCTGCTTTGACAACGGCTTCTAATTGTTCTTTCGCTTTAGAAAATTCATTTAAAGTCAAATAAACTTTTCCTAATAGCGTTTGAGCGGCACCTTTTGTAACTCTTCCAGCTTGAGTTTGAGCAACTGGCAAACTTGAGATTGCTTCTTGCAAATCCTTAATAATCTGCTCGTATACTAGATTTTTTGTTGTTCTACCTTGCCCAAAAAAATCGTTTGGATTAATTGTTTCTTTGGTAACCAAAGGAACATCTCCAAAGATGCGCACCATATTAAAATAGATTAATGCTCGAATAAATTTTACTTCTCCTACTCTACTTGTCTTTTTGGTTTGGTCAATGTAAGAAACTCCATCAATCCGGTTTAGCACCAAATTGGCGCGCTGGATACCAATGTAAGAATCCTTCCAGGCTCTAGTAATGGGTACGTTTGCAGTAATTGTTGTAAACTCATCTAGTTCGCCAAAAGCACCATTATCGTTCGCAGGCACTTCAACGTATGTATTGTCAGATGGAATTTCTCCCAATGCCGGGATATATAGCCCGTAAAGCCCATTAAATTGTAGTACAGCATAAGTTGCGTTTACGGCACCTTCTAGTTGACTTTCAGTTTTGTAGAATTTAGAAGATTCGTTCTCGGTGATAGGTGTTTGATTCAATTCATCATCACATGAAACCATTTGAAATGCTATAAAGACTAAGAATAACATTTTGAATATTGTTTTACTATTTTTCATTTTTTATAATTTAAAAATTTAGATTTAATCCTATAAAATAGGTTTTTGCGGTAGGAAAATTACCTCTTTGATATCCAGAAGTCAATACATCTGATATATTAGCTTCTAAATTATACCCTCTGTATTTTGTTAAAGTAATTAGATTATCGCCTGATAAATAGAACCTACATTTCGAGATTTTTGTTTTTTCGAGTAATGATTTAGGTAAATTGAAACCGATCTGCACATTTCTTAGTCGCAAATAATCAGCGTCTTGAAAAAACAAACTTGCTGCTCTGGTATTTCTTCTTGCAGATGAAAAATTTCCTAAATTTGGCTGTCCAAAAAAACCTTCTGGATTATTTACCGGATGGTAGCGATTATCAAAATAATATTGAGATGGAACTCCAAAACCCTCGCCCACTTCTGTCACGGTAGATTGGTCAAAATCATATTTTTTTCTACCTTCGACCCCGTTCAGTGTAAAAGCAAAATCAAAATTTTGATAACTAAATTTACTGCTAAAACCATAGGTGAAATTGGGTGCATAGGTTCCAAATTCTTGGCGATCGTTTCCGTCTATTTTTCCATCTTTATTAAAATCTTCAACAATAAAATCACCTGTCAATGTTCCAGCAAGGTTTGGAGTACTTGCTATTTCTTGGGCTGTTTTATAAACTCCTATAATGTTATATCCACTCAATTGTGCTACTGGGCTACCAACTTTGGTTAAGAAAGCACCGTTTAAGCCTGTTCTGATTTCGGTTTGATTTGGACCAAGTGCTAATACTTCATTTTTATTGGTACTCAAATTCATTCCAAAATCCCAATTTACTGCACCTAGTTTTATAGTACTACCTGAGAATTCAAATTCAAATCCTTGGTTTTGAACTTTACCGATGTTTTGAATAGAGCTACTAAATCCAGATTGTTCAGGCACAGGCACGTCTAACAATAAATCATTTGTAATTGACGTATAATAATTTACATTCAAGTTGAATTTATTTTTTAAAAAACCAAGGTCTAATCCATAATTATAGCTTTCCGTTGTTTCCCAAGATAAATCAGGATTTGGAGAAGTGGCAGTGGCAAAACCAGGAGCAAGAGTGTTTCCAAAAACATAATCTGAAACACCAACAAGTGCTTTAGAACTGTATTCTCCTATTTGATTGTTTCCTGTAACACCCCAACTTGCTCTGAACTTTGCAAAATTCAAAAAACTATTTGGGTTGAAAAAATCTTCATTACTCAAAACCCAGCCTAAAGACACGGCAGGAAAAGTTCCCCATTTTGAATTTTCACCAAATCTTGAAGACCCATCTTTACGAATAGAAACCGAGGCCAAGTATTTTCCGTTGTAATCGTACAATAGTCTTGATAAATACGAAATTTGCGCCCAAGTCGCTCTTCTGCTTGCAATTGCAAAAGTACTTCCAGCCGAAATATTAGTAAGATTATCAATTGTAATACCACCAGCATTTATTCTAGTCAAGGTCTCTTGTTCTTTTTGAAAA
>JAYVIK010000192.1:0-3714 GCA_043770265.1 Flavobacterium sp.
TCAAAAAATTGATGCCAACAACAGAAATACACAGGCGTTAATTTTATCACCTACCCGCGAACTATGTTTGCAGATTACAAACGAGATTAAAAACTACTCCAAATACGAAAAAGGTATTAATGTAGTGGCAGTTTATGGTGGGGCGAGTATTACAGAACAGGCTAGAGACATCAAAAGAGGTGCGCAAATTATTGTGGCTACTCCAGGTAGAATGCAGGACATGATTAACAGAGGATTGGTAAACATTACTGAAATTAATTATTGTATCCTTGACGAGGCAGACGAAATGTTGAATATGGGTTTCTACGAAGACATCGTAAACATCTTATCTACAACGCCAGACGAAAAAAGCACGTGGTTATTCTCGGCTACAATGCCTGCAGAAGTAGCTAGAATTGCGAAACAATTTATGCACAACCCTTTAGAAATAACTGTTGGTGCTAAAAATTCAGGTTCAGCAACTGTTTCTCACGAATTTTACTTAGTAAATGCGCGTGATCGATACGAAGCGCTAAAAAGATTGGCCGATGCTAATCCAGATATTTTCTCCGTAGTTTTTTGTAGAACAAAACGGGATACACAAGCTGTTGCCGAAAAATTAATCGAAGATGGGTATAGCGCCGCCGCTTTGCACGGAGATTTATCTCAAGCCCAACGCGATGGTGTAATGAAATCTTTTAGAGGTCGCCAAATCCAAATGCTTGTCGCTACTGACGTTGCTGCTCGTGGAATTGACGTTGATAATATTACTCACGTAGTAAATTACCAATTGCCAGACGAAATTGAAACCTACAATCACCGTTCAGGCCGTACTGGTCGTGCTGGAAAATTGGGAACTTCTATCGTCATTGTAACTAAAAGTGAAATCCGCAAGATTTCAGCTATCGAAAGAATCATCAAACAAAAATTTGAAGAAAAAACAATTCCTTCTGGAATCGAAATCTGTGAAATTCAATTGTTGCACTTAGCAACCAAGATTAAAGATACCGAAGTTGACCACGAAATTGACAACTATCTTCCGGCTATCAATAATGTCCTTGAAGGATTATCGAAAGAAGAGTTGATTAAGAAGATGGTATCGGTTGAATTTAATCGTTTCATCAATTATTACAAGAAAACAAGAGATCTTTCTTCTCAATCTTCAGGTTCAGAAAGAAGAGAACGTGATGATAGAGATGGTGCTCCAAGAGAAAATAATAATGGCGGTGCTACAAGATACTTTGTAAACATTGGTTCAAGAGACAATTTCGACTGGATGTCATTGAAAGATTACTTGAAAGAAACACTTGACCTAGGGCGTGATGATGTTTTCAAAGTAGATGTAAAAGAAGGTTTCTCTTTCTTTAACACCGACCCCGAACATACTGATAAAGTAATGGAAATATTGAACAACGTTCAATTAGAAGGACGTCGCATCAATGTTGAAATTTCTAAAAACGACGGTGGCGGAAGACGCGATCACAACGGAAGAAGTTCAGGTGGTGGTTTTGGCGGAGGACGTTCAGGTGGTGATAGAAGTTCAGCTCCAAGAAGAGAAGGAAACTTTGCTCCAAGACGCGAAGGCTCTGGCGGAGGATTTAGAGGCGACAGAAGTTCAGCTCCGAGAGAAGGTGGTTTTGGACCAAGAAGCACATCAGCTCCAAGAACTGGTGGTTTCTCTGAAAGAGCTCCAAGAGCAACGGATACACCAAGACGTGACGGTGGTTCTTCAGAAAGACCAGCAAGACGTTCTGAAAGTTTTGGTGATGCTCCAAGAGAAAGAAGGCCAAGACGAAGCTAGAAAGATTACAGGTTTTAGATTGCAGATTTTAGATTTATCGTTTGCAATTTATATCTACTGTTAATTTTCTTATAATTATATTGAAACTACAAAATATTTAATCCCGTTTTATTACTTTTAAAGTTTTAAATCAGTTTATGAAATATTTTGTAGTTTTCTTTTTTTTAATACTCTCTTCACCAGCTTTTTCACAAGTTATTGAACCAGCTCAAACCGTTACTGGAACTATTATCAACGACAACACGAAATTTCCATTACCGAATGTAAATATCATTAACATCAATAAAGTTAAAGGTACAACTACAAACGACAGAGGAAATTTTGAACTTGCAATATCCGTAAACGACACTTTGCACATTAGTTGTATTGGGTTTATATCACTCAGAATCAAGGTTACTAATGACTGGGTAAAAACCAAAACCACGACCATTCAACTTACAGAAAAAGCTTATGCACTCGATGAAGTAATTGTCGGTCGGTACAACTTGACCGGATATATTGAAGTGGATTCCAAATTGATTCCTGTAAAAGAAAACTACCGCTATAGTATTTCTGGACTGACAGAAGGGTATGAAGCGGGAGAATATTCGCCAAATGCTTTCGGAAAAGTGATGGGATCAATCTTTAATCCAGCCGATGCACTTTATAATTTCTTTGGCAAAAAACCCTACGAACTCAAGCGGTTGAAAGAAATGAAGAAGGACGACACTGTTCGAAATCTTCTGGAAACCAAGTATGACCGTGAAACAATTGCTGTACTGCTGGGTGTCGATAAAAAAGAAATAGCCGAAATTCTGGAACGTTGTAATTACTCTGAATCCTTTGTAAAAACTGCCAACGACCTGCAAATTCTGGACGCTATTAGCTCTTGCTATGAAGAATACAAAATCTTAAAGCGAAAGTAAAAGAGTGTCATTGCAATAGTTAAAGTTTCATTTATTTCTCTTTTCAATTGATTAATATTTTAAGATAAAATAATTTTAATTTCTTATCAAATTAAAACCATTTTCTAGTAAATAGAGTGATGAATTTTTCAGGATTGAGTGTGACAACAAATCGTATCTTTTGATTGTAATTAGGTTGTGAGATTTCCCATCCATTATTGGAATAAATCGGAAAAAATAATTCAAAATAATCCGTTAATAAATTCAATCGAATGCCGCTATCGTAAAGAAATTTTTCTTTTTGATGGGTGTTTTTCATAAAACCAACATCGCCATAAACTTCAATCCAATTCCAAATAGAGTAACTTCCGTTCATAGTTGCAATCCATTGATTGGCATACGGCGTGCTTAGTTTCGATTTGAATCCACCTTCTGCCAATATAAATTCCTGACTAACCAGACCTGTTTGAGATGACCTCCCTAAATAAGCATAATCAAAAAGATAATCGGTTGGGCGATCTAAGGCAAAACTATAAAAATCGGAATTACTATTATTGTACGTAAATGCACCCGCATACATTCGAAGATTGAATTGGCGATTGTCTTCATATAGTTTTCGATATTGAATTTCGGAAGAAATTTTCCCAAATTTTCCCGAAAATTGGATGTCACCAACAAAGCTGATATGATTGGTCACTTCTGTTCTTGAGTTGATATATTTGGCATTAAAAACTGAATAATCTTGCAGTGAACTATCAACAACAATTTGGCTTTTTTGCCTGTTTATGACTACTTGCCGGAAAAGTACAAGTCGTTTTCTATTGTCTCTATAATTTTCATTTCTAAATTGCATCAACACCATTGGGTTTATTTTCAAATAGGTTGCATCGGGTGCATAATGAAAATAGTTGCCACTAATAGAATATCTTACATTAAACAAATTACTGTCTCTATAATCTTTGTTCACCATAAAAATAGCCGAACCTGTAACCATTTTAGTTTTTACAGCATAAGTTGGAGTAATGTCATACACAAAAGGCCTGTTTAAAA
>JAYVIK010000193.1:0-30573 GCA_043770265.1 Flavobacterium sp.
ATATTTGCACTCACAAAAATGGCCACGTGGCGCAACTGAATAGCGCACTTGATTACGGCTCAAGAGGTTGCTGGTTTGAATCCAGCCGCGGTCACAAAAAACCCTAAACAAATATAAATGTTTAGGGTTTTTGGCTTTTTAGTGCTTCTATTAAAATACCTTTCAAAACCTAAATCCGTGAAAGTTGCAACTCCTTTTAAAAATTGTGTAATTCTTTTTGAAACAAGCTGAAGTACTTTTGATTAATTAATAAATCATTTTTTATTTGTGATTACTCACTGTGAAAAATATTTAAAATTAAATGTAATGAGTCTACAAAAAATCTTAGGACCGCACATAGGAGCTATCCGTAAAGCGCAGTATTATTTCCAAATTACGATTCAATACACAGCCAGTCAAATAGTGGTGTATTTATAAACTATTAGCTATAAATTTTCAGCATTAATAGTATCAATGGATTTATTAGCATTCTTCCTGATTTGACAAGTTGACGAAATGGCATCAAGAACATAGGGGTTTTTCAACTTTCCGTCTATGACCAACGAATAGGTACACGAGCTTGATACTCATTAATCAGAAGAAGCTATTAAAGAATTATGGAACTCTGTTGCGGAAATTTGTGATTTGATTTTACTAAATCTTTAAATTACAATTATGGAAAAACAAACTTTTAAAAATCACATCCGATATTATCCGCCACACCATTTTGCATATTATCCAATTATATTGACCTTTCAAGCCTTCAGCATGTATTTTACTTTCACCAAAGAAGATAAATTGATTTGGGCTTTTATAAGTGCCATTTTTATCGCTCTTTTTTGCTTGGCTTTTATGGTTCGCCAACATTATGCTTTGACTTTACAAAACCGCATCGTTCGTTTAGAACTTCGATACCGTTATTTTGCCCTAACTTGGAAAAGATTCGAGGCAATTGAAGACCAATTAAAAGAGGAACAAATATTTGCCTTACGATTTGCTCCCGATGAAGAGCTTAAGGGACTTATTGAAAGAACACTACAAGAAAATCTTTCTGGAACCGAAATTAAAAAAGCAATCGTTAATTGGAAAGGCGATTACGAAAGAGTTTGAAAAAATAATTAGATTACACCCTTTTTGAGTGAACAAATTTTGTTTCTTTGTCACTTGCATCCCTAAAATCCATAAATGCCAGATTATTTCCTTGACATCGAATACAATAACCTCACTTATAGTGAAAAAGAAGTCAATTTAAAGGAATTTGAATCTTGTACTTTCAACCATTGTGATTTCTCGGAATGCAATTTTATTGGAGTAATTTTTATCGATTGTACCTTCAATGATTGTGTTTTTAGCGGTGCCAAAATCAATCATGTAGCTCTGAGAAGCGTGTTATTTAACCGTTGCAAAATCGTAGATGTCAATTTTGCGATGTGCGACAAACTCATCTTTGAAGTACATTTTAAGGAATGTGTTTTGGATTTTTCTAAATTTTATACCTTAAAAATCAAAGCCACTACTTTTATCGATTGCAGTATGATTGCAGTTGATTTTATGAGTGCCGATTTAACTGCAGTTGTTTTCGATAATTGCGACTTATACCGCTCTGAATTTGGCAAAGCCAATGCGAATAAGGCTAATTTTAAAACCAGCTACAACTACACTATCGACCCTACGAAAACCAAGATTAAGAAAGCTACTTTTTCGCTGAACGACCTAAAAGGATTGCTTTACAAATACGATATTTTAGTAACTTAAAATCAGGATAATCGTTATTTTTGTTGTTCTAAGGATTGGATTAAACTATAAATAGTGGACTTACCAATATCAAGTTTTTTTGCAGTTTTCGAAATGTCGTTTCCATTATTTTTTAGATAATGTAAGATAATTTCTGTGGTGTGTTCTTTTAATGTTTTTTCGTCAGAGAGGAAAAAATCAGTGTTGCTAATACTATTAAAAGTGAGGTCGTCTGCTACTATTTCATTGTTTTCACACATCACACAAGCCAAATCAATGACCGATTTTAACTCTCGAATGTTTCCAGGAAACGGATACTTTAAGAGCTTATCTTTAGCCTCCTTCGATAGAGAGATGGGCTTCATTTTATTGTCTTTTGTGAATAATTCAATAAAATATTTAGTCAATAACAAAGCGTCTTTTCCTCTTTCTCTTAATGGAGGCAACACGATAGGCAAACCGATAATTCTATAATATAAATCCTCTCTAAAGTTGCCGTTTTTTACTTCTTGAGCTAAATCTTTGTGGGTAGCAATGATCAATCGCGCATCAAATTTTATTTTTGTAGTGCCTCCCAAACGTACGACTTCTCGTTCTTGCAAAACTCTCAACAATTTACTTTGAAGATTCAAATCTAATTCGGCTATTTCGTCTAAAAAAATAGTTCCGCCGTTAGCTTGTTCAAATTTCCCAATATTTCTGCTATTAGCTCCTGTAAAAGCTCCTGCTTCGTGACCAAAGAAGTCGCTCTCCATCAAATCTTTAGGAATTGCAGCCATATTTATGGCAATGAAAGGTTTGTTTTTTCTATCGGAATTATAGTGAATTGCTTTTGCTACAACTTCTTTTCCTGTTCCTGTCTCTCCAGTAATCGAAACATTTATATTCGTATTAATGGATTTATTTATTTTATTGAAGACACTTTTTATAGCATCACTTTGTCCAATTATTGTTTTCTCGAAACTAAATTTTTGCTCTAGTTGTTCCTTTAAGTCCTTTACTTCGTTTACAAGGGCAAGATTCTCTCTGATTTTGTGAATAGAGTTCCAAAGGATGTCTTTGGTTTGGTCGTTTTTAATGATATAATCCTTAGCTCCAGACTTTAAAAAATTTACCGCAACCTCGATTGCTTCTTGTGCGCTAATAATAATTATTGGTATTTTATTGTTTATTTCTTGAATCCTGATTAGCAGTTTATCGCCAGTAATATCAGGCAATCCAAAATCTAAACAAATTATGTCTGGTTTTAGATATAAATTACTGATACATTCTTTTCCTGATTTGAAAAGGTACACGTCAAAATCTGGATTTTGTTTCAAATGATATTTTAAAGCTTCACCAAAAAAAGGGTCATCTTCAATCAAAAAAATTTTTAGTGAAGTCATAAGTGATTTTAAATAAGTGATTTTTTATTTCTCAACTAAAATACAAAAAAATGAATTGTTTTTTATTTTTTTTCTACTTATGCAAATATAATTCACAAAAAACAAAAATTAGCAATAATTTTAGGATTTAATTTAAAAAAAACAGCTTTTTTGTACGAAAATCGGTAACTGATAAACAATAAAGATGTATTATCTATATTCTAAAATTCTGTTCAAATCCGCATAAATCTGAATCATCTGATTCCTAATTTATATTTTGAAAGTTATAACGAAAAGTCCTATTAGTTTATTAAGCAAAACGGTGTGATTTATATCCAAAAATATACAACTAATGAAGTTATGTTCCTGATTTATATTCGATTATTAAATCTCCAAAATTCCTTTTTTTTTTACAAAAGTAATTCAGTAGATTTGTTGAAATAAAACGGAGACTTCCCTTTTTACTAAAGGTTTCTGCCCTCTAAGCCCAATACATTCAATAATATTCCAAACCTTTTAAAATGAATAATAGTAACAAGTTTCAAAAGATTAGTAACGATCGAACTTTCATTATTGATTGTTATCTAGAAATGCTATCAAGAATTAATGAAGATAAAGTAATTGAACTTATAAAAATCAATACTTTTTCTGAAGTTGAAAATACTCAAATTTCAACGGATAAAATAATTCAGTCCTTGAGTATTTATTTTCAATTAATGACTATGGTCGAGGAAAATGCAGCAACACAATATAGAAGAAAAATGGAAAATCACGAAAGTATTTTCGCCATTAGAGGTTCTTGGGCTGAAGCTTTTAAACTTTGGAAAGAAAAAGGCATTAGTGAAGACGAAATGCTACAAACGTTGTCTCAGACTCAAGTAAACCCAGTATTAACAGCGCATCCAACTGAAGCAAAACGTATTACCGTTATTGAAATTCATAGAGAATTGTACCTCCTTTTAGTACAAAGAGAAAACACTTCGTTAAGTAAACTCGAACACTACACTATCAAAGAAAACATTATAAACCTTTTAGAAAGATGGTGGAGAACAGGAGAAATATACCTTGAAAAACCGGACATCAAAGATGAACGTGCCAATATAATTTACTATTTAAGCAAAATTTTTCCCGCTGTATTAGAAAAAAGTGATCAACAGCTGAAAAGTTCTTGGATTGAAATGGGACTAAATCCTGATAAAATTAAGAATGCCGAAGTTTTTCCTAAAATCAATTTTGGTAGCTGGGTTGGAGGCGATCGAGATGGCCATCCTTTTGTAACGCCAAGTATCACTCAGGAAACTTTAGTTTTACACCGAAAAAATGCACTTTCTCTTATCAAAAACTACTTAGTCAATGCTGCTGTGAAACTATCAGTTTCTGCGATTCATAATCCCGTTCCATTCAGTTTGTTGGAAATCCTTGAAAAAAAATCAAAAGAACTCGGATTAAAAGGTGAGGAAGCTGTGCAACGAAATCCGTATGAACCTTGGAGACAATATTTTAATTTACTACTTGCTAAATTAGAAAACACCAGCTCCGGCAGTAGCATAGATTCGGAATCCTATTATAAGTCAAGCAAAGATTTGCTCAATGATCTTAAATTTTTCAGTGATATTCTTGTTGAAAATGGAATGAAAGGTATAGCTGAAAATATCCTTTTTCCGATAGAGCGAGCAGTGAGTTGTTTCGGTTTCCATCTAGCAAAATTAGACATTAGACAAAATAGTGCTTTTCACGACAAAGCCATTTCTCAAATTTTGCAAGCCAATGGTGAAAAAGATTTTGATTTCGAAAACTGGAGTGAAGATAAGCGAGTAGCACATTTAAACAAACTTTTAGAAAACCATTCACTCTGCACCGACATCACGATTTATTATGGCGCAGAAGCCGATAATGTTTTAGATTGTTACCGAGTGGTTCGCAACCACATCAATTTATATGGCTCAGAGGGTATCGGTTCCTTTATCATCAGTATGACTAGAAATCTCAGCGAT
This sequence comes from Flavobacterium sp., assembly GCA_043770265.1. GTDB lineage: Bacteria > Bacteroidota > Bacteroidia > Flavobacteriales > Flavobacteriaceae > Flavobacterium. The sequence continues at coordinate 5,072 of JAYVIK010000193.1, forward strand.
TTGCTCGTTGTTTATTTCTTTATGAAGGAAACCCAACTATTAAACACCAATATCAAAGTTGTTCCACTTTTAGAAACCATTGGTGATTTACAAAACGGACCAATCATTTTAGACCAATTCCTTCAACATACGATTACCCAACAAAGAGCTTCAAAAATAGAGTATCAACAAGAAGTTATGGTGGGGTATAGTGATAGTAATAAAGATGGAGGAACTATTGCAAGTAAATGGAATTTATATAAAGCCGAGCAAGCACTTCACGAAATTGGAATAAAAAATAACTTCAAAGTTTATTTCTTTCACGGAACAGGCGGAACCATTAGTCGAGGTGGCGGAAAATATCATCGTTTTCTAGAAAGTATGCCATTGAATACGGTAAATGGAACGATAAAAATAACCGTTCAGGGCGAAACTATTGCCCAATTATTTGGAAACCCACTTACGGCAACCTACAACTTAAACGCATTGACTTCGGGAGTTGCGAAGCATTCCATTTTAAGTAAACACAAATCAGAAACCAATAAATATCCACTTGAAATAATGGATTATTTGGCTCAAAAATCATTTGACCATTATAGAGATTTTATAGAAACCCCTGGATTTATTAATTTTTATAGTAAAGCTACTTGTATAGATGTTTTAGAAAAAAGCAAAATTGGTTCAAGACCAGCCAGACGAACAGGAACCAGATCTTTAAAGGACTTACGAGCTATTCCATGGGTATTTAGTTGGAATCTTTCTCGTTTTACCTTAACTGGTTGGTATGGCATTGGCGGAGCATTAAAAGAGTTGAAAACAGAAAAACCAGAAGCGTTCCAAAGTTTGAAGGAAAGCATAAAAAATTGGGACTTTTTTAGATTTTTAATGATTCAAACAGAAACAAATCTTATTCTTACCAATACAGAAATAATTAACTTGTATGCCAATTTAGACGAATCTGTTGCTGAGCGCGACCTATTTATGTCGAAAATTTTATTAGATTATGAAAATGGTGTTGCATTGATAGAGGAACTTTTTGAAGATAAAAGTAGTAACAGAAGAGAGGGTCAATATGATAACTTAGAATGGCGAAATGAAAAATTGAACACCTTACATCATTTACATATCAAATATCTTAAACAATGGAGAGACTTAACTGATGAGGATAATCCTGAAAAAGAAAAAATTCTTTCTACATTACTGGGAATAATTAATTCAATATCAAGCGGATTAAAAAACACAGGTTGATAATTTTTTTGGACTTGGTTTATGAAATCTCATAACTTCGTATCCAAAATATATGTCGCAACAGCCGAAGTAATTCTTTATTATCACAAATGAAATTGTATATTTGATAATCGATTGGAAACGAATAAGTCGAAAATCAGTTAAAAGAAAACTATAAACTAAAAAAAAATAAAATGATAAATTTAACCACATCAGTACAAATTATTGTTGCAGCATCTGTTTATTATGTTTGGATATTTCGCTATTTTAATGTCACCAAAGAATTTAATCAATTTGGATTAAGTGACTTAACTCGAAGTTTGGTTGGAGCCTCAAAAATAACACTAGCAGCCCTACTTATAGTAGGAATTTGGCATCCTGAATTCATCGCAATTCCTTCAGCACTTATGGGATTATTTATGGTATCAGCTCAATATTTTCATTTTAAAGTAAAAAACCCTTTTATCAAACACCTTCCTTCCCTTGTTCTATTGATTTTGTGTGTGTTTTTAACAACAACTTCATTAGGTCTAATTTAATTATGAATATATTCAACAGTTGTGTTTTAATCTCTAGTATTTCTTTTTTGTTTTATGGTGTTTCCTATTTCGTAACGCCAAATATGAAAAACGAATTCAAACGGTTTAAATTAGAAAAATTAGGCTTACTCACTATAGTATTAGAAATTGTGGGCGCTTTAGGTTTGTTGATCGGACTTTGGTATCAACCTTTATTATTACTATCCTCTGGAGGTCTTGCGCTACTAATGTTTCTGGGAGTACTAGTAAGATTAAAACTGAAAGACAGCTTGTGGATTACTTTACCCGCATTGTTTTATATGGTTTTAAATGGGTACATTTTCTACTTGGCAATTCAATTTTAAGTAGCATTTTTTGGATTAAATGAAAGTATATAATGTACTGCTGAAATCTATAATGACACAAAGTATAAATTAAAAAGGCTGTATCACAAATCGTGAAAACAGCCTTATTTTTTTGAAATCTTTTAAAACTTAATATTATTATTTGATTCTAGTAGTACATTCATAGCTTCACAAAATGCTACTATTTTTTAAAAATCTCTATTTTTTAATAATTTTCAAGTTTTGGATTCCAAAAGAGTTATCTATTTTTAAAAAGTACATTCCTGATTTAAAAGCACTCATATCCATTTTATGTGAAGATGGCACCACCCTTTCTATCAACTTACGACCCAAAACATCGGTCAAAGTAATTTTATTTTGATTGTCTAACAACTGTAACTGTATAATATCACCTACTGGATTCGGGTAGCAAAACTGTTTCGATTCTGAAACTGTTTCTACTCCCAATGAGCAACTACTACCTACCACATACGAAAGATATTTGGTCACAGCCAAACCTCCTGCAAAAGCAAATTTGCAAGCATAGTTAATAGTAGAACCCAAGGTTTGTCCAGTAATAGTTCTCGTAAATATCTTTCCTGAAACTTTAGTCATCTGTGTTTCGCTAAAAGGAGATTGTTTCCACAAATAAGCTATAACATCAGCTTTATCATCCAGCAACTCGAAAGTAATTGTAACATCAGTACCAATTGTTTGGAAAGCATATTTGTATCCCACTGAAAACGATCCGTTCCCGGGTAGGGCTTCAGAACCGGTTCCTGCACATTCTGTGTTTGTATTAGCAGTTGTTGTGGCATTAAGAACTATTGGATTATTACCTGCAACATTCCCTATTAAATCGCTTGCCGAAACGCTAAAAGTATAATTTGTGTTGGGAGAAAGTCCAGTTATCAAAAAAGATTTTTGCACACCTGAAGCACTTGAGGTAGAACTTGTCTTAGAACCATAAGCCACATTGTAAGCTACATTTCCGGAATTATCAGTGGCATTCAAGAGCAATTCGACAGAAGAACCTGAGATAGCTCCAATGCTCGCCGTAAATTTAGTTGGTGCTTGTGTATCGTTAGTACTTCCACAATTATTTCCTACTACATAGCTTACATATTTTGTAACGGCTAATCCACCTCCAAAAGCAAATTTACAAGCATAATTAATAGTAGAACCCATCGTTTGTCCAGTCAAGGTTGCCGTGAAAATCTTGCCTGCAACATTGGTCATTTGTGCTTCTCCAAATGGGGATTGTTTCCATAAATAAGCAATAACTCCTGATTTGTCAGTATCTAACAATTCGAAAGTAACATATACCGTTGTTCCTACTGTTTCAAATGTAGATTTATAGCCAATAGAGAATGACCCTTGTTGAGCGTCTTTGGATGTCTCGATGCACACCATTGCTGGTGCAATAGTAACATTTACAATTTGTGAGGTGCTCACGCCTCCACTATTATCGGTAGCTTTCGCTGTCAAGGCATAAGGTCCAACGACTGGATTCCAAGTGGCAGCATAAGGTGCGGTAGTATCAGTGCTAATTAGAGTAGTTCCCTGATAGAAATCTACTTGCTGAATTGTTCCATCGAAATCACTTGCATTGGCAGTAATAGTAACCGAATTCCCTTCTGTAAATGTAGCGTTATTTGCAGGTGTAACCAATGAAACCGCAGGTAATGCATTGGCTGTACTAGTTACCAAAATCAACAATTCGTCACTATCGGTACGCAAATCAGTATTGGTTACAGTCAATTTTAAACTGTAAATACCTTCGACTAAACCACTAATAGTTGAGCTCACGGATGTTGCATTGGAGAATTGTACCACTGTAGGTCCATAATTTTGTGTCCAAGAATAAGTTAACGCTTGGCTTCCCGATTCTGTACTTGCAGAACCATCAATAGTGGCGGAAGTAGATGGCAATATCACTTTTATATTTGGCCCTGCTATAGCTGTTGGAAAACTAAAAGCTAAATCGCCAGTTCGGGCAAAAGTCATTTTAGCCAAGTTAAATTCGCCTGCTGAAAAAGCAACTCTCAATATATGTTCACCGGGTGTTAGTGGAATATTGGCTACCGTTTTGGTGGCCCAAATATTCCAAGATGTTGTAGAAGTCGAAGGAACTGTAATAGCTGTAGAAATGGCTTTTCCGTCTAATTCCAAATGGAATGGTCCTCCGCCAGCTGAATTGCCCGAAGCATATCGAAAATCGAATGAGTACAAACCTGACTGGGCCACATTAACCGTATACTCGAGCCATTCTCCAGTGGCAATGTGACCTACGGTAGCGCCCTCAGCAACATTACTTAGTGCATCAACGGCTTCATCCATTCTAAAATCTCCCATATTCGCTGCAGTTCCATCCAAATAAGTAATGTTTTGTCCTTTCCCACCCTCAAAAGTATCGAATTTCCCAGCTTCAATAACTCCCGGAATGGCCCAAGCTGTTCCACCGAATGGCAATTGATTTCCGACCTGAACATTAACACTATTAGTAACGTTTAATTTTACTGTATCTTCGTAAATCTTCGCATAAAAGGAATGCATTCCTAAAGTTAAATTTGAAGCATTCCAAGTATAAGGAGCCGTTGTAACTATTCCTAAAGAAGTGGTTCCGTCCATAAACTCCACCTTGACTGGAGTTCCTCCGGAAACGACAACATCCAATTTCACGCGACCATTCACAAAGGCTTGCTGAAAAGAAGTTGTTATAACCCCTGTTACTTTGCTATCCATACTGGTAACCATTTTTCGCGCAGGAACCACTAATTGGTATCCTGTTGAAAAAGTAACCGTTACAGGCTGATTAGTATAGTTATGTGCTACATAATTGGTTTGACCGTTTTGTGTGAAGGCAGCCGCAATTGGAGAATTTGCAGTAATAGTTGCATCTACTCTTCCTAACGCATTCATAGCATGCAACCAATGATAGGTTTGCGCATCCGAAACACCAAATTTCAACTCTCTGTTAGGAAAGGAGTTATATAATGAAATAGCTTTAGTTGGGTTAATAAAAGCAAGATATTCCCACATAATGTCATGCCATAAATTTGCATTCACTTGATTGCTTAGAATTCCTGTATTGGCTTCAATTTCATTCCAGAGTTTGGTTACATAAGCAGTATCTTGACCTAAATACAACGATCCTCCGTGAATAGGATACAATTCAATACCGTAAGAGGCGGCAATATCTGCTGTCCAGAAAGTCCCATTATCAAAGCTATTTCCCCAAACACGGGAAACCAAACTGTATTTTTGTGATGGTGGAAAATTTCGGTCTTTAGTATCTAACCAGTATTCTTCAATCGCTGTTTGTTCTGTAGTATAAAGGTAAATTCCCAAATCACGAATTGCTTTATTTCCTGTAACTTCACCCCAATGAATCAACGAAGAATTGAATTGCATGCTTTCAGAAGTTGATTCCTGGTCATTCCCTTGCGGAAAAGTAGCAAAACCATTTGCCCAACAGTGCCCAGCATAAGGGCTGAAATTACGCAAATAAGGAAACAAGGTATCATTTCTATCCGTCGATGCAGCATCTCTAATAAGCAAGTTAATCATGCCACCAAATTGCGTAGCCCATCCTGGTTGGTATTGTTCCAAAAATGAAGCTGCGTGTATAAAATAACCCCAATGGAAATGATGGTCATTAATATTGGTGTCTTGTCCGTGTCCTGATGGATAACCCAACAGTGCAGACCAAGTAGTGTTATAATAAAACAAAAATGCAACTTCTCCACCCTCGGCTTTTAACCAATCTTCAAGTCTCTCCTTTACAGTGGCGAGCATTTTGTCACGTGCAGCCGTATTGCCCATTTCATCAGCAATTCTGGCGGTTTGTATCAATCGGTTCATCACCTGTCCTTCATTATAGGAATCGGTCCAAGTCGCCAAAGCATCGTTTTCAATACTGGCTATCTTTTCAGTCAAAGCCGTTGGAGTAAATCCGGCACTATAATTATCTACATATGGCAAGGTGGGTAAAATACCGTGAAATTTATTTTCGACACTAAAACTATTGCCATCCATTGTTTTTATTTCGCCACGAATGGTTGCATAACTGTATTTATTTGGAACAGGAGAATTCGTAGCTAAATTGTCCCATTGGTGCGGAAGCAAACCTAGTAAAACATTCGTTTCAGTACCTTCTTTCACTTCAGTTATCACATTAAAATCGGTTCTCATTACCGAAGTGCTTTCGTTGTAACTAAAACTTGAAGTTGTATTGGTTGGAAAAACGTAGGCATATTTTTTGTACTCATTGGCCACCGCAGTCACGTTTGAAGCTGTAAGCGGAATAAACGCCATCGACCAATAATTTTTCCCGTTTAAAGTGGAAGTGAAAACAGCTCCATTCTGAGTCCAAGTACTACCCGTGGGAGCATAAACGGCAAAATCTGCACCATTTTTTGCGTTAACAATTACTAACATTTCATTACTTATCGTAACGCTACCAGAATTTACGGTAACTTGTGCAACATCTGTTGATTTTTTGGTGAAATATAAAAAAGGCATTGCTATACCAGCAGTTGTCTGAAAATTACGAGTTCCATCATTCCAATCCATAGTAACCGTCCAGTCTGAGTAATCAGAAACGGTGGTTTTAGTTGCTGCCATTCCTACTACGCTCATCACGACTGGTGACAAATCATCAATAACTCCAGAGGGAATGTAAGAAACTACCAACCCATTTGTAGTTGTTTTTAAAGTATAAGGATAAGTAAAAAGGTTACTTGCTTGCGTTTCTTTGGCTAATTTTGACCACCAATCATTTGTAGGTATTGGTTTTCCTAATGCAGCACCGCTCAAATTGGGAGTTCCTGAAGGAAATCCATTTCTACCGGCAACATCAGTTCCCGGGAAGGTTTTTGTATAACTTCCACTTCCAACTGGAATTACTTGTGCATTTGCATTTATTGCAAATAAAAAGCTAACAACTATTGTTCTCAGCAAAAACATAATTCTATTTTTCATTGTATCTTAAAATTAAAAAAATTTGAATACTTAAAAAGTCTTTATTTTAGTAGAGCATAAAATTGCTCCTATTCTTTAATAAATTTTGAAGTTGAATCTTGACCCTCACTAGTTGTTGAAACTATATAAACACCTTTCGGCAATTCGTTAATCTGTAAAGTAGTTTTAGTACTTTTTGGATTTTTTGTCAAAACTTCCTGTCCAATGAGGTTGTAAATTGATACTTTTTGAATTGTTTAATTTGCTTCAATCGTTAATTGGTTTGAAGCAGGATTTGGATAGATATTAACCTCCGAAAATAAATAAGTAGGCGCCGAAAAAGCAGTCGAAAAAGCTACATCGTCAAAATAATAAGTTGAATTTGGGCCTCCGTCACCCTGAACACCAAAATCGAAGAAAAAAACAATTTTTGTATCATTATTGTTTACAGGAGGAAATAAAGTGGGAGAATTATAATCAAAGGTTAATTCAACCCATTCATTGGCTTTGGGAATAATTAGATCCGTTTCAAAAGCACCATTATCAAAATCAGTTGGACTACCTTCAAACTTCAATAAAAGTTTTTTTCCTGCAACTGGCGACCAAACTTTTAATTTTACTGTCTTAGTGGTAGCAGAGAAATCGATCGGACAAGCCATTTGAATAACGCTTCCGCCGTAAGTTTCGCCAGGTTTTTTTATCATTTGAACCACTGTTGGACTGGAGTTTACAGCATCAGGAAATGGATTAGGAAGTATCTTTGTCGTTCCGCCTCCAAAATCAAGAAATGGATAGGACAAGGTTGTTGATTCAAAATTTAATGACAATGACGGTAAATCTAAAATAGGTCCAGGACCTACAGATAAAGTCAAATCATCAAACAAGTAAGTTGAATTTGCGCTTCCATCCCCTTGTTTACCATAGTCAAACATAAAAACAATTTGGTTATTTAAATTGTTTACTGCGTCTCCTGATAAATCAAAAGTCAATTCTTCCCATACATTAGCTACAGAAATTGGTGCAGATTCTTTTTGAAAAACAACACCTCCGCCTTCAAATTTGAGCAATAATTTAATGCCCGCTTTGGGTGAAAATACTTTTAACTTGAATAGCCTTTTGCTGGTTAAATCAATTGGAGCAGCCATTGTGATTTTACTACCAGCCCAAACTGCACCACTGCCTTTAACTAATCGAATAACGTTAGCACTCGTATTTATTCCTGAAATTTGTGGATTTGCAATTTTTGTTGCCACACCTCCATCAAAATTTGTAAAAGGATAAGTTATCGTAGTAGATTCAAAATCTAAAGGGAAACTTTGAGCAAATGCCAATGAAAAAACCATTAAGAAAACCCATGTTGAAAAAAATTTAATTTGCTGATATTCTGTATTTCGATTCATTAGAGCAATATTATATACGTATCAAAATTACGAGAGGTATTCAGAACTTAATTTTATTTTTTAATAATTTTCATAGTTTCGGTACCAACCGAATTATTTATTTTCAAAAAGTAGATTCCTGATTTAAAAGCACTCATATCCATTTTATGTGAGGATGACACCACCCTTTCTATCAACTTACGACCCAAAACATCGGTCAAAGTGATTTTATTTTGATTGTCTAACAACTGTAACTGTATAATATCATCTACTGGATTCGGGTAGCAAAACTGTTTCGATTCTGAAACTGTTTCTACTCCCAATGAGCAACTACTACCTACCACATAAGAAATATATTTCGTTACAGACAGCCCACCTGCAAAAGCAAATTTACAAGCGTAATTGATGGTTGAGCCAATGGTTTGTCCCGTAATGGTTTTAGTGAAAATATTTCCTGATACATTTGACATTTGCGATTCTGAAAAAGGAGATTGTTTCCATAAATAAGCCACAACCCCCACTTTGTCAGTGTCTAATAGTTCAAAATTAATTTTTACATCCGTTCCTAAAGTTTCAAAAGTATATTTATACCCTAAAGAGAAAGACCCCTGTGTTGCTAATGTTTCAGTGCCGGTACACTGCAAAATTGTGGTTGTTTTGGCGGTAAGCACTATTGGATTATTTCCTGCAACATTTCCAGTAGCATCTTTAGCAGATACATTAAAAGTATAATTTGTATTTGGATTCAAATTATTTATAATGAACGATTTTTGAGTGCCGGAAGGATTAAATGTGGAGCTAGTTCCAGAACCATAATCAACGATGTAAGATATGTTTCCAGAATCATCTGTTGCATTTAATAGTAATTCCACCGAAGATCCGGTAATGGCACCAACAGAAGCCGTAAAATTTGTAGGTGCTTGCGTGTCTGGAGTGATATTTTGGTATACTCTTATATAATCAATATCCATAGCAGTTTGCATGAAACTTGGGTCTATTGGTCCTGCAATTCCTCCCATAGCAATATTTAGTAAAAAATATTGTTCTTTGTCGAATGGCCAAGTACTGGCATTTTTAACTGCTGGCTTGTAAGTGTAATAAACGACTCCATCGAGAAGAAATGAAATTTGATTTGGCGACCAATTCATAGAATAAATATGATAATTAGCAGCAATATTATCTCCTACAACTACACCTCCTATATCAACAGTATTTCCAAATGAAGATGGAGTATGCATGGCGCTTTGAATGTAATTATCTGGTTTAGAACGAGTAATCCCATGTTCTAAAATATCAATTTCGCCACAAGCTGGCCAATTTGTAGTGCCATAAACAGCATCAAAAAATCCTCCATCTTCATTTACATTTTTCCCAAGCAACCATAAAGCCGGCCAAGTTCCAGCATCTTTTGGAATTTTTGCTCTAATATCAACACGACCGTATAAGTACGCAAATTTAGAATTCAATCGTGCTGATGTATATTGCTTTGTATAACCCTGATCAGTAAAACTTTCCTTTTTAGCAACAATACTCAAATTACCATTTGCTACAAATGAATTGGTCGTGCGATTGGTATAATGTTGGACCTCTTGATTAAACCAATTTCCACCAGCGGGCAATTGAGTTTGATGAAACCAATTGTTGGAATCAACAGTTCCAGCGGTAGTAAACTCATCAGACCAGACCAAATCTTTGTAAATAACATCTACTTGTGAAAAGCAAAATTGAGCAATAAAAATAAAGGACAATAGTATTTGAAATCGAGTAATTTTTATCATATTCTAGGTTTTATTTAGTAATCTATTCTGTATAATTTAATTTTTCATTTTTATCCCATATACCCCAATAAGCTCCAACTTCCCCTTCAGGGCCTACTTTCCAAGATTCATCAAAAGATGAAAAATAAAACATTTCTATGTCATTGTGTTTAGACCAATTTTGTGAGTCAATAAAATATTTCATAGCATTTTCATTAGATGCAACTGCTCCTTTAAGAAAACCACCTTGACTTGGCCAACCTGTTTCTGTAATGATAATTCGCTTGTTTTGACCCGCATACTTTGCTGATTCAAACATACTAATCATGTGGTCAAAGGAATATTCGATTGGACAACCCTCCCAATAAGGGTAGCAATTTGTCAAAATAACATCGCAAACTGCGGTAATATTGGGTCGATGCGAAAATTCATAATAAGCATCTACATATCCAATGGGAATAGTATTAGGTATTGCATTTCTTACTCGGCCTATGAAATTTAATAGTTCCTCTTCGGTTAAATCTTTGCGATACATTACTTCATTTCCAACGGCGGCGATGTCAACAAAACCCTCGTTTGCAAGTTGTATTAAACCCTCTATTTCCTTTTCGTTGATTTCAGGATCATCGCCCAACCAAGCCCCAACTAATGTTTTAATGCCAAATTCATGAGCAATTTTAGGAATGAACTCATTTCCTTCGGTACACGAAAAAGAACGAACCCATTTGGTGTAAGGCGCAATTATTTTCATTCTGCGTCGCACTTGTTCTTCCGAAATAATATCGCCTGGTTTTTGTCCGTCTTCATATAAACTAAAACAAACACCGTGCATTCCGTTTTCTAAAGTTTCTCTCCATAACTTCGATAATCCTTTAGATGAAATATCCGAAATTTGAATTTGTTGATAATCATTCTTAACTTCTTTGCTATTTTTATTATCTTCTAATGAAAAATAATGACCTTCTCTGTATGACATACCTTTAATTATTAAATTTTAAATTTTCGTTTTTGTCCCAAATGCCCCATCCAGCACCAATTTCTCCCTCTTGTTTTACTTTCCAAGATTCGTCAAATGATGAAAAATAAAATAGTTCGATTTCGTTATTTTTTGCCCAATCTTGTACCGCAATAAAATATTTCATTGCATTCAAATGAGAAGGCACCGCAGCTTCAATATTCTCCCCTTTAGTAGGCCACCCGGTTTCTGTAATAATAACTTTTTTTCCGTTAGATGAAAGTTCTGTTAAGTTTACCATTCTACTCAAGTAGTTTAGTGCAAAATCATTACTTGATCCTTCCCAAAATGGATAACAATTGGCTAAAATGACGTCGCAAGCATCAACTAAAGTTGGTTTGTCGAGAAACTGATAATAAGCATCCACATAGCCTACTGGAATTGAATCCGGCAATGCTGCTCTTACTCTTTGGATATATCCTAATAATTCTTGCTCCGAAATTTCTTTACGATGCAGCACTTCATTTCCTACCGCTGCAATATCAACTAATCCTGCCTTAGCCAATTGAATAAGCGATTGTATTTCCTTTTCATTTCGTTCTTTATCATCGCTAATCCAAGCTCCAACTAGTGTTTTCAATCCTTTTTTGTGTGCAATTTCAGGTATTAATTCATTGCCTTCTGTACAAGAAAAAGTTCTAATCCATTTTGTGTGTGGCGCAATTAAATCCAATCTTCTGATAATTTGATTTTCAGATAAAATATCGCCGGTATCTTGACCTTCGACATAAGGGCTAAAACACAAACCGTGTAAACCATTATTCAATATTTCTGAAAACTGTTTAGTAATTTCGGCTTCGCTTTTTGAACTTAAATCATCTCCTATTAAGGTATTGAAATCACTAACGTTAGCATCTAAAGAAAGTAATTTTCCTGGAAGATAGGCGGAAGATTGTTTTTTACCTTGGCGTTTTCTTTTGTCAATAAGATCTCTTACTTCTAATGCTTTAGCTTCATCAATATCATAATCTTTCATTACCCAAATAGCAGTCAAAGTACCAATAATAGGAATTCCAACAAAGAAAATTCTTAACCAAAACATGGTTTCATCTGTTTGTGAACCTGCATTGGATTGAAAAGCAACCAAGGAAAGAATTAAACCACTTAATAATCCTGCTACAGCAGTTCCAAATTTTACCATCCACCAGTAAATAGCACCTAAACTTCCTTCTCTTCTTTTACCAGTATTTAATTCATCTATATCAATCACATCAGATGTCATTGACATCATTAAGGTAAACAGACTACCTATACCAAATGAAAAGAAAGGGAGTGCAAAAAGAAACAAATAAGGTTTTCCGGGAACAAAAAGCAAAAAAAGTAAAATGTAACCTATTATTGAAATGCCTTGAGCAACCAAAAATGCTTTCTTTTTACCCATAACTTTGGACATTCTTGCAACAACAGGAATTACCGCAACGGTGGTAATAATTGCTCCTACACTTCCAAATAATGTTGGCCATAATCCAAATCCATCTTCATTTCCTTTGAACAAGTAATATTTGATAATGAAGTAAGAAAAGCCAGCTGTTGTTTGAAAAGCATTGAAAATTAAGAAAGTTGCAATACAGATTTTTCTGAAAGGCTTGATTTCAATTGAAGCTTTTAATCCTTCTGTAATTTCTCCAAAACTACCCAAGATTCCTTTAAAATCTATTGGACTATAGTTTTCGTTTAGTGTAGATTTACTTGGAATAAAAAATGCTGGAATAGCAGCTAAAATGGTGCAACCAATAGCAACATACACGGACAAAGTTCTAACCGCTACATCGCTAGAAGAAAACAATGATTGATCAGCCATTAATACCCAAAACCAAGGTGCAACAACCCAGGCCAATTGACCAATGAGTTGAGAGGTGGCCATAATATTGGTTCGCTCGTGAAAATCATCACTCATTTCATAACCCATCGCTACATAAGGAATGCTAAAAATGGTAAGACCAGAATAAAAAATTAATGAAATAACTAAAAAATACCAAAAATTGTAAGTAACACCATTTTCAACATACAATTGCCACATTAATGCGAATGAAATTCCTAAAATAATAGCTCCAGCTAATACGTATTGTCTCCTTCTGCCCCATTTGGATTTTGTATTATCACTTACATAGCCCATTATAAGATCAAATAATGCATCATAAAACTTTGGAATAAAATAAGTTAACCCAAGCAATAATCCGCTAAAGCCTAGTTTTTCTACTAATACAACTGTGAAAATCCCAATCATTGCTGGGAACATTTGGTTGGCTAACATACCTAATCCAAAAGCGATTTTTTGACCCATGGGAACTTTTCCCTTTGAATGCGAATTATTTTTTGACATAGTATTGGTGGTTTATAGTTATTAATTTATCAAGGTTTTATCACTATTGTTTGTAATGCTTTTGCAGGGATAGAAATAGTTGCCTTTTTGCTATTTTGATTTATTTCAACAGCGAAATCTTGTTCGGTGGGATTGAAAATTACTAGTGCAATCGTTCCGTCAGGATTTTTTACAGCGGTGGACATTAAATCGTTATTGTTGATTTTACATCCAATTTTTACGGCTCCCGGTCGCATAAATTTGCTAAAATGTGCCATTGTGTAATACAATGGGGTAAAATAAACCTCATCTTTTTCTGGATTGACAATGACTGGAGCGACACACCAATTTTTGAACCAATTAGGTCCTCCTTGAGTGTCGAGAACCATATTCCAATCGACCCAACCATCGACCCAATTATTCAAACACCCTATGATATCCGTGGCATAGCGATTAACAGGAGCGTATTTTGGGTGTAAATGTTTGTCTTTCTCCGATGCCCAATCCCAACCCCAATCGGTGGCTTCTTTTTTCCAATACCAAGCGTCCTCATTCCAATGTGGAATTTCAGAGTCAACGCAAGCTTCGGTTTGAATTAAATATTTGTTAGGTGCTTTTTGGTGCGCATATTGCAACTCCTTTGGCAAATAATCATAAGTACTTTCATACCAATGTATTGCAGTTCCTGCAAAATATTTAGATGTTTTTTCATCTTTAAACATTTCATCCACCCATTCTGGCAAACCCGCTCTATTTTGATCATACCCTAATATTTTAACGTCAGCCCAACCGTCTTTTTCTAATTTTGGTCCAAGATGATGCTGCACAAAATCGGTCATTTCCTTTGGCGAAAACAGTGTGCTTTCCCAGTTGTTTCCGTTGCCGTGCGGCTCATTGATCACGGTAACGCCCCAAATATTAATTCCTTCTTTTTTGTACGCTTCTAAATATTTTGAAAAATATAAAGCAAACGAATCATTGTATTCTGGCAATAATTTTCCGCCCACATATTTTTTGTTGTCTTTCATCCAAGGCGGTGATGTCCAAGGCGAGGCTATGATTTTAAAACCTTCTTTTGAAATGGCTTTAGCTTCTAAAATCATTGGAATTAAATCTGATTTATCATCTTCGATTGTGAAATTTTCTAATAGTTTGTCATTTTCGACTTTTGCATACGTATAGTTACTAAGCGAGAAATCGCAAGAAGCAATATGGGTTCTGGTCAATGAATACTTCGCACCGTTTTCTCCAAAATAAGCTTCAAGAATTTTCTTCCGATTTGCAGCACTTAATCGATTGAGTAATGAGGCCGAAGCTTCGGTAAATGAACCTCCAAAACCCGTAATAGTTTGAAATTTTTCTTCTGGATTTAAAGTAATAACTACTGGAGTTTTACTTTCTGAAAACTGAGTGATTTTTTTTAATGAATTACCATTGGCAGAAGTTTCATAAACTTCAGTTTTTAATTCTTTGGTTACTTTACAACTATTCATTGAAAATGTGATACTAAAAATTAGTACTAAAATTTTGAAACGATTTATAAGTAGATTTTTTTTCATCACTAAATTAATTATTCTTCAACAAAGAAGGCATTTTTACATCTTGCCACAAGGCTTTTGCACTGCCATTATAGGTTTTTGAAATGGGTTTTCCATCACGTGTCAAATTTTTAAAAACGCCTTTATCCACCATTTCCCAGAGTGCAAATTTGGCTTGACCTTTCAAATTAATTAATCCAAAATGATTCTCAGAACCTTGAGGATTTCCGCTGTCTTTCCATTGTTCGTCGAAGGCTTCAAAATAAAAAAGCGATAATTTTTCTTTATTAGACCATTCTCTCACTAATTTATAAAATTGCGCTGATTTGTATTCGTCTGTTGCTTTCGAACCGGAATTACCGTAAAGTTCGCTCGCTAACGAAGCCCAACCTGTTTCGCCAATGGCGATTGGTTTGTCAACACCCAACGATTTCATATAATTGTAAACACTTTTGTATTGATTAATAGCATAATCTCTCGAGCGCAACATAGCAGCGTCAATTTTTTGCTTTTCAGTTAGTTGATTTTCACTTTCTAAAACTCCCCAAAATACGGGATGATAATGCGTGTCATGCATTGGATACGTATGCATCGAAATATAATCGACTGCTTTTATAATTTGATTGAGATCTTCTACATGATATTCCTTGTCACCTCCGCCCCAAGAAGCAAAATTGTCAGAAGTGGTTACCCAAAGAGTTGCCGGTAATTTTTTTTCTTTTTTTAAATTTTGCAAATGGTTTACCCATTTTAAAATGATAGCAGGTTCAACATAATAACTCGCAGCCCATTTTACCATCGCTTCATTTCCAACGGCAATAATCTTGATAATATCAGGATATTCATTGGATAATCGGACTGCTTCTGCAATTTCGATAGCATTTCGATCACTTTCTACATTGTGAATTGGCTGAAGTGCCGTCCAAGAATTTTTACAATCAATCCAAGCCCCCAACATTACATACATTTCAAAATTGGCATCTTCTTTTTTCAATTCTCTTATGGCGATTAACAAATTTGAAACCTCTTTATTATGCACATTATAAGTTCTCAGCACTTTAATGTCCATTGCTGAAAGTAGTTTCAAATCTTCCTTTAGCTGAGCAATAGTCGGTTCAATATCTCTTGTTTTTTCTCTAAATCCACCATAACAAATAGCTTGGTATTTTGGATTTCCTATAATATCTTTTGCGTTTATTTCTGGTGATTGTTTTGAATTCATAAGTTGGCTACTACACGAAAATAAAAGTGTAATTATTGAAATAAGTACTACAAATTTTGATGCTTTGATCATTTACTTAAATGTTAATACTTACTTTTAGTTGGCTAATTTCTCCTGAACGATGAAATATTTTTTGACTCATCTCCAAGTTCAATGTCAATGATGAAATAGTTTCTATTTGTTTGTTTTTAAACAAGACTTCTATTTGATTCTTCTCTGCAATTTTATATATTATTGGCACTTGGCATACCGTAAATGCCAAACTTCCTTTTTCTAATTGTATAGCATGTTCTTTACTTTCTAAATCATTAAAGCTTACCGTTTCGTCTTGTTTCAAAAATTGATTTTTATTTAATAAAGCGGGTTCAAATGTAAGTTTACCTTGATTTACAGTGATGCCCAATTCCCCTTTTCTAGTCAGAATATCTTCTTTTACTTGACCAGTCATTCCCGGCTGTTGTGCGCCACGATGTGAAGGGGTGTGAGAGTAAGGATCAGTTGGGAATGCACCATAGACTTCTGGTGATTTATGAACTCCAATACCTTCGCCTATTGCATCATAATGCAAAGTCAAAGCAGCAATTACAGATGAATCCTCGTTGTCGCGATAGGCTTTTTCAATCACTTCTAGTACTGCCAAATGTAGTTTTGATACCATGTGCCAATATATAGAACCCAATCCTTCGTACCCATAGAAAGTTCCCGAACGACCTGTAAAAGCTTTATGATTGAATACCTCTTCAAAAACTTGCAGCATTTCTTCGGATTCTTTTTCGACCAAAATTTGATATTCTTCTTGCTTCTGAAGTTGTTCTAAAGCCGCTTTTAAATCATTGGCATTATGAAAATTACCATTGAAATGATAATTCCCTTTACAATCAATATCGACAATCGAATAATTTAAATTCGCAAACAATTTTGTCAACAATGATGAATTTTCGATACTTGCTTTTGGAATATTATTTTTTTCTAAGAATTTAGGCAAGTCTTTATTTGGATACAAAATATAACTGTTTTGATCCGCACGATACAAACTACTGTTTCTCAAAGCATCTAAAATTTGTAACGATTCAGTTGCTTTTAAATATCCTGAACTAAGCACTGCAACTTGACCTTCCAGCATTTCGCTAAGATTAGAAATAACAACACCATCTTTGGTAATAGACATCAAATTATAAGCATGATACAATTTATCGGGTCTTTGATTGGCTCTGATAGAATGTTCAATAAAGGCTAAAGATACTTCTATAAATGTTTTAAGACCAGCCATAGAATGGGTTCTTTTCTTGCCCCAAAATCCGCTGTTATACACTTGAAAACGATAATCAGAAGCTGCTTTTCCTAATCGATCTAGTATTATTCTTCTGGAATAATCATCAATTTTTCCTGCAAGTAACTCTTGATTTTCCACTAAACATTCTCTAACTTCGTGATAGAATTCTACCATTTCATTAGAAATTTTGATGGTTTCTAAATCGGAAGACGCTACAATATTTTGGAAGGTTTTCAAAAATCTACGCAAATAACATAGTGTTACCATTGAAACCCCATTTCCAACTAAGGCATTATTAGCATCATTCCATTCGGGACGTTGGGTATTCATCCAAATTCCACCTTCTGGAATAAAGTTTGACATTTTAGCTAAAACAGTAGCTAGAATTTTTTCGATAAAATTGACACGATAAATTTCATCACTATTACTGCGAATTAAAGCTCCGTCAGCGCCAATTTTATTGCGTTCAGCTTCGATTTTTTTCTCCCAACTGTGACTGTATTCAATGGTATCTTTTGGGTTTTTCAGAATATCTTCATACGATTTTATAGTATAAGGAACTGCAGCATACACAAAACATTCCTTTTCAAAATAAGAGTTCAATTTGCCAGGATGGTACTTTTCTATAAACTCTAAAAATTTCAACAAATAAATAATTTGATGATCGCCCCAATAACCAATGTAGGACCACGGATTATCGGGTTCTATGGCTTCCCAATCGAATCCACTTTTGGTAACACGATAAGGATTATAACCATCGAATGTGGAGGCGTTGAGGAATTTATGGATCATACCTTCAATAAAATCTGGATAGGCATACGCCAGTGCTTCCCAGTTTTGAAAAATATCTCTCCAGTTCCCTTCGTAATCTAGAATTTTGGAACCGTCAACTTCACTTCGGGTATTAATCGAAAATTTATTCCAAGGGCGACTTGGATCTCCGTGACGGCGGCTAAATTTTAATGGTAAATATTCTGTGCAAAGTCTTACTAAATCTTGATCTTCGTTATTTTCGATTACAGCAAGCAACTCAACATACGAAAAATCTTCTTTCAGATTTAAGATAAAGTCTTTATTTTTTTCAAAGACTTCACTATTAGCTTTTGCTAAATATTGGGTAAAATCTTTTTTTCCAATTTGATAATTATCGTCAAAAATACCACCTCGCATAATGTTGAAAAGCGTATTGGCAAAATGACGGGTATCTATAAATTTATCGGCTGTAAATTGCAGTCCATCGGCTGATGCAGTAAGTGAAATAAGATTTTGTTTACCTAATTCGATGTCATTATCAAGCTGTCTTTCAAGCGTTTTATCGTGAATAATAGACTCACTTAGCTGAATTACTTGTGATTGGTTTTGATTTACATTGGCAATAATATTCCATTTTTTCGAAGAATTTTGATGTAAAAACAATTCGTTAGAGATAAAATAAGCTCCTTTTTCTCCTTTAACATCAGTTTCATCAGTAATTTTTTCAAGCTTTCTGAAAGCAGGAAGTTGTTTAGATGACAATAAATACGTTGGGTTGTTCATCCCAAAAGACCAAACAATATTAGCTTTTAATGCTTCACTTGGTTCTGCTTTATCGACGATAATAGCACTCAATGCAAAAATGCCAAGACCACTTTCTGATAGTAATTCGTTTCTTTTGTAGGCATCAACAAGATTGCTTGTACTGGATTGCAAATCACTACTTACACCCTGAGGCATAATGTTCTGAATACCATCTAAGACCGTAATCTTATAATCTGTAGTGGACTCATTTATGATTTCTGATTTTTTTACAAAACCAAAAATAGTACTTGAATTCCATTGGTATCTGAAAGTTAGTTTTAAATCATTATGAATCTCTTCGAAGATGACTTTGTTTCCGTAAAAGTTTTTATAAATATTTCTGGTGAGATTGTATTTTTGATTGAAACGTTCCGAAAAAGGCTCCCAAAGCATTACTTTATCATCAAAACGAATTTGAAAAATAGATTTACTACCTGTAACATCTGCAAATTCAGTTATTTTATCATCAGTATAATAAGGAAAAAGAGCAAATTCAGCATTTTTTCTACCTGCGGTTAGACCGCCATTACTTGAAATAAACATCCAATGATTAGAATCACTGACGATACTCATAAAAAAAGGACGCATCTTATCGCAGTTGGATATTTTATAGAATTGCTCGTCTGCGATTGTGACTATTTCAATTGCTACAGCATTATTACTATCCATTTCGTGTTCATTAAATGTGGTTGAACTATCTCTCATCGAAATTATTTTTTAAAATTGGTTTTTTTGGTTTTGATTATTTGAACTTAAGACAATCAATTACAGCAGACTTACTGATAATCAATCGTAAATATTGTTTTTCAATATTTAAACAGTTTTATTGCTAAGTTTTTGAATAAACATTGCCGATAAATTTTTTGACTTTATGAATACTTTAAAATGCTATTGTTTATTCGTACACTCTTACGTAGTCAATCAACATTGTTTGAGGGAAAACCGTTTCATTATTAGGGGAACCTGGCAAATTACCTCCAACAGCAAGATTCATCAGCATATAAAATGATTGATTAAACACCCATTCTCCTTTAACATCTTTAGGAGTAATTTGGTTATACAAAACATCATCAACATAATAGTTGATATAATTTTCGCCCCATTCGATTCCGAAAATGTGAAAATCAGTATCAAATCTATCATTAAGTAGGGTGTACTTTTTAGAAACACTTTCTCCTCCTGAATACCCTGGTCCGTGAACCGTACCAAATACTTGAGTTGGTTTGTTTCCTATGTACTCCATAATATCAATTTCAGCTGCCTGTGGCCAAAGCACATTACCCGCTTCATAATTGGGTTTTGAACTATCGCAAATAACGTTGTTATTGGCATCAAGTGTTTGAGCTTCGCAAAAATTGCTTCCTAACATCCAAAATGCGGGAAACATTCCTTTACCTTGAGGCATTTTAATTCGGGCTTCAAAGCGTCCGTATTTTTTTTCAAATAGATTTCTAGTTTTCAATCGAGCAGAAGTATAACCAGCACCTAGATAGGTTTCTTTTACAGCTGTGATTACTAGATAACCATCTTTAACTGTTGCATTATTTGTTCTGTTGGTATAAAATTGCAATTCATTATTACCCCAACCATCACTTAATGGTCCTGTACCAATATCAAAAGTCCAAATTAAAGGATTTGGCACACCATCTTTGTTAAATTCTTCGCTCATAACCAATTTTGTTTTAGTTATGACTTTTTGTTTCTCGTCGATCGAACAACCTACCATAAGTAAAGAGGCAGCGGCAAAAAGAACAGTGTTTTTTATTATTTGAATTTTTTTATTCATTTTGATTTTTTTAAAAAAGTTAAAAAGAAAACTTATTATTTGTAATAATAGATATTGTCCACATAAAGTACAGAATTATCACCACCTTCTAAAATTAGTTGAGCCAAGTTTGCTCTACTCCTCAAAGTTGTCATATTTGAAAAAGGAATATCAATACCGATCCATTTATTTGAAACCAAAGTTGGAGCGGTAATGGTTGTAGAATGCCTTGTGTCATCACCACCACCAAATACTCCATCAGCTCCAAAATCTACGACTAAAACTCTAAGTTGTCTTCCAGGGGCAATAGCTCCAGGGAAAAACACATCTAAATGCACATGAGTCATAGCAGTTGCGTTTACAGTTGGGCTACTGTATTCTATACCAACAAAGTTGAAAATGGTATAATTTAAAACATCATCTCCCTTAACTGAAAAATCATTTGAGACTGTGGTTTGCCAAGGCGCCCAATACCCATTATAATAATTTACAGGAACATTTGTATATGCGTTTGAAAAAAGGGAAATTACATTTGCAGCAGTTCTCGTAGGTATAGGTGCGTTAACAAAAGTTCCAACACAGTTAATGGTCAAACTACCTGTTGCTATAGTTGTTCCAAATTTTGCTGTAATTACAGCAGTACCTGCACTTAGAGAAGTTATTAAACCAGTGGAGTCAACACTAGCTACAGTAGGATTTGAAGAAATAAACTCTAAAAAAGAAGTGCTTATTGAAACCGTTTGGTTGATACCTGTAGGCAAATTAAATGTTGCTGCTACGTTATTAATTTTGGAATTAACCCCTACAAAAGTAGTTTGCGAACTAGTAGCTCCATTCTGAATGGATGCTTTTCCATTGGCTATTGTTCCTAGCTTTTCAAATTTAAGTTCATCTATCCAAAAAGTATATCCTTTACCATTGGTTTCATTAGTATTGGCAGCATATCTGAACATTCCTTTTTCTAGTACTAATTTTGAAGCGTCCGGAATAGGAATAATAAATTTTGTCCAAGTAGTTCCAATACTCACATTTTTCATCGTTGTAATGTATTTATTTGGGAAAAAATCTTCTCCAAAACCAAATTCAGCAACTGTTATTCCTTGAGAAGATTTTGCCCAAAAAGTAAGTGCATCATATTTTGTTAAATCACGACCAGCTCCA
Organism: Flavobacterium sp.; assembly: GCA_043770265.1. Classification (GTDB taxonomy): domain Bacteria; phylum Bacteroidota; class Bacteroidia; order Flavobacteriales; family Flavobacteriaceae; genus Flavobacterium. The sequence continues at coordinate 27,071 of JAYVIK010000193.1, forward strand.
TCTATTTTAAAAATACCACCAGCATAATTCCCTTCTGGATCATTTGAATTGGGTACATCAAAACGCATGGAAGAAGTGCCTTTGTAACTTACTTTTTGATCCACTGTCCAAGCATTAAGTTTTGATCCTATTGGATTATCAGGCCCTGCTCCGTAGGGAAAGTAAAAATTAGTTCCCATACCTACTGGAGTGTCGGTGAAAATTTCTGCCGTGCTTGAAGCTTTAGCGGGTCTCAAATCGGCATCGTCATTCTGACATCCTAGTACTAATAGTGCACACATCAGGACAAAAGCCGTTTTATTTAATTTCAATATTGAATATGTTTTCATTTTTTATAATTTTATTATGTTAATTACCAATATTTATATGAAGGTAGGTTCTAATTTCCCATTCTTGACCATTAGAAAATCCAACAGGACTCAAAACTGGCACAGCAGGAAAAGTATTTTCAGGAACAAAAGTCGGTGAATATCTATTAGAATATTGATCTAATGAACGCCAAGAACCTCGAATACCCAAACTTGTATTTGGAAGGATAAACCAATCTGGCTTTCCAATATTAAAGGAAATATCAGCCATTAATTGTAAAGGATAGGTTAAGTTAAAATCTCTATGATAATCGAATGGTCCCCAGTCATTTACTTTAACAAAAGAAGTCAACTTCACTTTTTTGTAAATCATTTTTAGATCTAAACCATAACGATCTATAGTTCTTGCATCACTACCATTGGATTGTGCTGGTCCTCCATAAATTGTACTGATGAAACCAAAATCAGGGGTGATTTTTGACACAATTCTTGCATTAGTCTCCCATAAATCCTTTGCTTGTGGAGCTCCTGGAAAAGCAAATATGTTTCTATTAGCTAAAAATCCAATTGCTGCATCTTGAGTAGTAGGCAAATGACGGAATACAAATCCTGCGCTTACGGCAAATTTTGAATCCTCAGAACGATCATTTTCCCATTCATACAACCAAGTACCCGGAGTTGGGTCAAAAGTGAATAATATTTCTCCAGCCACTTGTTCTCTATTACTTCTAACCACGAAAGGATCTTGTAAAATATTTCTTGGTCTGCCACCAATAGCATCTACACTAACAGGACCTTCTAAGGGTTTTTGCCATAAAAAATTGGGTGCAATTTGAAATTTTCCAATGCTATAAGCCAAACCAGTTAGAAAATTATATTGGTTTCCACTTCCAGAATCTTTAAGTCTCCAACCTGTAAATGTTTGAGTTAGATCCGCGCCACCTCCAGCAACTAATCCTTGAGCTGCTGCTTGACCATACCATTTGATAGTTCCTCCAGTGTAAGTAAATTTAATTTTTCCACCAAAGTTATCCTTAGATTCAATTGATAAATCGTAGGCTTGATTTCCTCTCATCACTTCATAATCTCTACCATTAAGCGGTTGACCTGCCCAAATACCACCTAAATCAATAGCGAAATTCCCGAATTTTCTGTTTATATGTGCAGTAAATCGTCTCGTTTTAGGTTGCGGAATTGCGGACGAAGTTTGAGTAGCTGTTCTCTGAGTTAAATCTTCATGGAAAATACCAGTAATATCAAATTTTCCAATAGTTTTAGAATACTTAAGTAAAATAGCTGGATTCGCTCCCCACCAAAGTTCAGGTCCCATAGCTAATTTTAATCCTTTGAAGATTTTTTTTCCCTCAATTTCTAATCCAAAAGGAGCTCTACCGTTATATATATCTATATTTGGACCGTAATTGGCTTCTGGATACAATCCAAAAAAATCGCCCTCGTAACCCCAGTGATAATGTCCTGTACGATAAAACCCGTCTAATTTAAATAATTTATCATCCCATTTATAACTTGCTCTGTAAACTTGCACCCGATTAACATCTTCAATAGTAACTGGTCCATTAGGTCCATCTACAATTACTGGGCGACCACTATTTTCATAAAATATTTCATCAATTGGATTTAATGCAACATTTCCTAATACATTAAACTCAACATTTGCAGTCATATTAGAAGCTGGATTACCTTCAACTCCTAGGAAAAAAGATTGCATACTATCAAAACCCAATTGATCTGGGTAAGTTGTGTTATTTGGTGCTGGATCGTCTGGAGTAGTGATTAAAGACCCGCCTGTACTAAAAGTACTGACTTCAGCAGATAATCTTGAAAATCTAATTTTCGAATTTTTTGAACTTTCAAGTGCTGCTTTATCCCATCTTGCTCTGAGACTTGCTTCGGTAATTTCAATTTTATCAAAATGATTTTTTATATCGGATAGTGATTTGCCATTAGTATATGGATTAAATTGGTGTACTTCTTTTAAAACGTAATAAGCCGAACGAGGATACAATTGATAGTTACCGTTTACATCAGTAGAACCTTTGGCACAAATACCAAACCATTCTTCATTCATATTATTTTCTCCCTTTGTATAATCAAAAGCATATCCCCCATTAGCCCAAGAAGCATTTGTATCGTGAATGTCTAAAAATTTTGTTTGCCCATATTTCCACCAGCCATCACTAAATTGAAAAGTAAATCCACCTAAACTATTGCCACTTTTACCAACTCCAGCTGCATTTTCATAAATTTCTTTCCAATTTTCTCTTAGTAAAGCTGCTTGTGCTTTTTGATCTTCTTGATTAGTAATAGCGTTAAAAGCATCGGAACCAAATTCTGAAAATAAAACTGGTTTTCCATATTCATTTTTTACGCGTTGGTATAAATCTCCAAAAGAAGCACCTCGGTAAACATTAACACCCAAAATATCGACGTCCTTACACTCTTTTGCAATTAAATCAAGAAAAAGTAAATCACCATTACAAATCGATATAGGATGAGATTTGTCTATGGCTTTCATGGCAAGTGTTGCTTCATTGAATAATTTGTACATGGACTCAGCACGTACAGTAGATTTTCTATCTTGAATTGGAATATCTTCTGTTTCAGCACCATCCCAGAACAAACCGTAATTGTTTTCATTTCCTAATAAAAACAAAAGCAATCCTTTAGTATCTTTATACTCGGCAACCATTTGTTTTACTTCTTGTAAAAGTAATTTTCGAGTAGTTGGCTCAGAATATTCGGTATTGGCTACCCAAGATCCGTTTAATGTTAAACCATATCTACCAAATGAATGGTTAAGCATAGTATAAATTCCGAATTTAGCATGAATATATTCAATCCATTTTTTCGGAATACCAGTATAAACTCTAATGGTATTTACACCCATGTTTTTCAAAAGTCCCATTTCATCATCTAAGGCCTTCAAAATAACTTCATCCTTTTGTTTCCACAAGCTGTAGTTGAAATTTGTTCCTATTGGGCAATAATCCCAATTCATCCCATTAATAATGAGATCTTGACCGTTTACTTTAAGCTTTGTGCCATCATTGCTTTTGTCAATTTGTATTTTATCCGCTTGAGCAAAAAATGAAATAGACCAACTAAAAAGCGTGAGTAAAAAAATAATTTTTTTCATATTATTTAATAAGTTAAAATGTTTAAAGAAATTATAAA
>JAYVIK010000194.1:0-10578 GCA_043770265.1 Flavobacterium sp.
AGGAAGAATGTTTTTCTCGTCTAAATAAATATAAAAACAGTCTTTCTTGGTTTGTAAATCTCCCAATTCCTTGAAATCAACAATATCAAAATGAGATAATAGCCCTTGAGGTAGAAACGAAGAAAATATAGAAAAATCCATTTGCTTTTTTATGCAAATTTATAACTTCTCCCCAACTTTTTTATGTGAGCCGTTTGTTTTCTTCTTTTTTCTTTTTAGCAATATAATTTTTCAGATCCTCAAAGGCTTGTGTTAGAACTTTTACTTGATAATGAATAAAATAACTAACATCCATTTCGTCTATTTCTGAATAGATATAAGCTTTCTCGTATTGTGTTTTGGTTTTCAAAATAACTCTTGAAATAGATAAATATTCAGTTAGCCAGTAGCCGTTTTTCAATAAATACCAATAAAATAAAGCACGAGCAGTTCTGCCGTTCCCGTCAACAAAAGGGTGTATGTAGCCAATTAAGAAATGTAAAATAGAAGCTTTTACAATAGGATGAATGAAATTTTCTTTTGGATTTGTATTGAAGAAATCACAGAATGATTTCATTAACTCATCTAATTCTTCAAATGGTGGAGGAGTGTGAATAATTTCTCCAGTAATTTGATTCATAACCATTACGTCATTTGAGTTTCTGAAAACGCCTATGTTTTCCTCTTCTAATGTGTTTTCAGTAACTAATCGATGTATTTCGAAAAGTTTTGCGCTTGAAATTTCTGCGTCTTTGTGTTCACTGATGTATTGAATGGTTTTGTAATTATTCAAAATCATCTGCTCCGACTTATTGGAAGGTTTTTTTCCTTTTCGAAGCATTTCTTTGGCTTTAATTCTTGTAGTCGTTGCTCCTTCAATCATAGAGGAGAATATGCTTTCTTCCATCAAAGCATTGGTTAAATAGCGATGTTTGTCAATGTCATTAAGTAATTGCTCTTTTTGAATTCCAGCACCAAAGTTAAAGTCTAAATAATGCAGTTTTTGTTGGAGAAAGTCGTTGATGTTGTATTTAAGTTGGATTCTTGATTTCTTTCCCAGATTGAAAAGTTTACTTTGTATATCACGTTTTAGTTTTATAAGACCCCAAGTTTCTTCACTTGAAGCCAAATTATTCTCTAAATATTTAATTTTATCCCAATATAAATATTCAGATTCGATTTTATTAAATTTTTCAATATTTATATTTGAGAGTCTGCTTAAAATAATCGCATAAAAAGCATCAGTCCCCACTTCATAATTCACTTTCGGTGCTTTTTCTATCATTATTTACTAATTTTTATAAAATTTACAAAAACAAAATTACGTTTTTATTTGTAATTATTTCCTAATTTCTACAAAATTTACAAATAACTGAATAAATCAACTAAACTTAGGAAGTTCGTCATCATTCTTGTGATCGTCTTTAATTGTATTGTTTTTTTGAACAAATTCAGCCATTCGCAGTACATAATCTTCTGCGGATACCCCCTCATTTATTGGAATATTTTCTAAAGAACTTTGAAAGCTTTCTATCAAATTGGTATATCTTTTGAAAATGGTTTTCAGTAATTCTTCATCTCTAGTTTCCCAAAATTGTCCTTCGTCTTTAAGTTCAAAATTGTAAAAATAGGTTGCGCTTAAATAGTCAAAAAGAATAATTATTTTTTTGTGAATTTCTATTCCTGCATATTGTGTTTTGGTGTGCAAATAATATAAATTTTCGTCTTCTTCTAAGGTTTCTAAATGCTTGTTGGATTGAAGTTTTTCGGCACCACACATTTTTCCATTGGATAGAAAACTAAAACTGACCATTTCACATCCTGGAGGCGAAATACAAATACCATACAAGTTCTCCTTTTCGGGTGTTGAAGTAAAAGTTTTATTTGGAAATTTATTTTCAAAGATGAAATAGTCCCAACAGTTTGCTTTAGCAATAGTTACGACTTCTTCAATCATTAATGGTAAAGTATTTGCGTTTTTAAAATTTCCTTGATAATGAATACTTAATCCCATATTTTTTAGCTTAGATTATAAAATTACTTCTTTTCTTATAAAACGCAAATTTTACAACTTCAAAAGCTTAATTATGCTACTAATAAATCCTACCCAAAGTGTTTATAATAAGATCTTTTCTTGGTATATTTGCATTCGTAAATTTATAATAGAATTAGTTTAAATAAATATAATATTTCAATTGCAATCATCAATTGGAAACGATAATCAGAATATGAAATTAGATAAAAAAGAAATCCTAAAAGCTTTAGAAACAATCACTGTTGCTGGCGAAGGGAAAAATATGGTAGAAAGCGGAGCTATTGCAAACGTATTGACTTTTGGCGACGAAGTAGTAATAGAGTTGGTATTGCGAGTTCCAGCATTGCACATTAGAAAACGAGCTGAAGACGATATTAAAAAAACTATTTTAGAAAAAGTTTCGCCTGAGGCTATAATCAAAATTAATGTCAAAGTGGAAGCGCCAGAAAAAAGTATCGCTCCTGACAAATCAATACCCGGAATAAAAAATATAATTGCCGTTGCTTCTGGAAAAGGAGGCGTGGGTAAATCTACTGTTACGGCAAATTTAGCAGTAACGCTGGCCAAAATGGGTTTTGCTGTAGGTGTTCTTGATGCCGATATTTACGGGCCATCTATGCCAATAATGTTTGATGTGGCAACCGCCAAACCACTTTCTGTAGAAATAGATGGAAAATCAAAAATGAAACCGATTGAAAGTTATGGCGTTAAAATTCTTTCTATTGGATTCTTCACTCCTCCAAGTCAAGCTATAATCTGGCGTGGGCCAATGGCTTCTAAAGCATTAAACCAAATGATTTTTGATGCTGATTGGGGTGATTTAGATTTTTTATTGATCGATTTACCTCCAGGAACAGGCGACATTCACCTTTCTATAGTTCAAGCTTTGCCTATCACGGGCGTAGTTGTGGTTAGTACTCCACAAGCAGTGGCTCTTGCCGATGCTCGAAAAGGGGTTTCTATGTTTGTATCAGAGGCAATAAATGTTCCCGTACTCGGAATTATCGAAAACATGGCTTATTTTACGCCAGAAGAATTGCCAAATAATAAATATTATATCTTTGGTCAAGAAGGAGCAAAAAACCTTGCCGAAGAATTACAAGTACCCTTTTTAGGGGAAGTTCCAATCGTACAATCTATCCGTGAAGCTGGAGACTACGGTCGTCCTGCCGCTATGCAAACATACTCAATAATCGAAACCGTTTTTGAGGGAATCACTAGAAATGTGGTGCAAGAAGTAGTCAATAGAAATGAAAATTTACCTGCTACCGAATCGGTTAAAATAACCACAATGGCAGGTTGCTCATCAGTTAAAAAATAATTAATAGATTTTCAATTATAAGTTAGTTTATAATTTTCCAACTTTAAATCTTCATAAAAATAAAAATGACTACAGAAGAATTATCAATAAATGTTCTAAAAGCACTCGAGGAAGTTCGGCCTTTTTTAAATTCTGATGGAGGAGATATTGAACTAGTTGCTATCGAGGATGGGAAACACGTGACTGTAAGATTGCAAGGTGCTTGCACCAATTGTAGTGTAAATCACATGACACTGAGAGCTGGAATAGAAACTACAATCAAAAAATATGCTCCTCAAATCGAAACTGTTGTCAACGTAGCTTAATAGAGAATAGAATTTTCAACTGATTGTTGGTTGATTTAATGCGATTAATTGAAATAGTGTCTAATTTCTAATATTTTGCAAATTTTTCTCTACGAAGATTTCATTTGTTAAAAATATGAGACACAAAAAAATATTTATAATTTTGTAAATTAACGTCATGCACGATTTTAAAATGGATAGAACCGTAGTTTCAAAATCTTCATTTGAAGAGGCGGATGATCATGTCACTTTTTATAAAAATAAAACACCTTTAGAAAGATTGAATTATGCATGTGATATTATTAATTCCATTTTTAATTCGAGTCCTGATTATAAAGTAGATAGAACAGTTATAGCATCAAGAAAACATGCCGAATTTATTCAACCTTGATTTTTTAGATTTTTTAGAACTTTTAGACAAACACAAGGTAAGTTATTTATTAGTAGGCGGTTACGCTGTGATTCTTCATGGCTACGGCAGAAGTACGGGTGATTTAGATTTGTGGATACATCAAACACCCGAGAATTATTATAATTTAAAAAAAGTATATCAAGATTTTGGAGCGCCAATATTTTCGATTGAAGATTTTGATAGCGAAAAATTCGATGTATGGGGTATTGGTGTTGAACCTAGAAAAATAGAAATACTTACAAAAGTTAGTGGATTGCAATTTACAGAAACTTTTAAAAATTGTAATTGGCTCGAATTAGATAAATGTAAAGTTCCTTATATCGATTTTGAAGATTTAATTAAAAACAAAAAGGCATCGGGAAGACTCAAAGATTTGGCCGATATTGAACAATTGAATAAGTTGAATAAGAATATATAAAATGCCACAAGATATTACAATCAAAATAAAAGATCGAAAAGGTCAAATACACGAAGTGAAAGCGCCTACAGATATGTCATTAAATTTAATGCATATAGTTCGTGCTTACGAATTGGAACCAGTCGGAACGATTGGATTGTGTGGAGGATCGGCGATGTGCCATACCTGTCAATGTTATGCCATTAACGATGTTGATCTACCCAAAAAAAAAGAAGCTGAATTAGCAACTCTTTCGAAATTACCCAATGTTAAAACCAATAGCCGTTTGAGTTGTCAAATTCCAGTTACTCTAGCATTGGAAGGTTTAGAAATAGAAATCGCACCTTTATTCTAGGAATTTACTTTGTATTTCAATTTTAATTATGGATGGCTATTGTGGCTTTGGGAAATATACGTTCCACAAAATACGAATAAGCTAATTCCGAAGGGTGTAAACCATCTGTAGCAACCAACAACGGATTTACCAAACCCTGCCGAGTAATATCTGTAATAGAGACAAATTCTATGTTTCTCTCTATACAATATTTTTGCGCAAAAGTATTATAATTGTCAATTTCAGCAGAAATTTTTGAGGGATTTGAAGATTGCTTGCCGACAGGAGTGAATGCATAATCAGGTATAGAAACTACAATTACATTCGATTTATCTCCTTTTGCAAGAGCTATAGCTTTGCTTACTAATTCAGGAAATTCTTTTTCATAAATCGAAAACGGTTTGTTTTGATATTGGTTATTTACTCCAATTAACAAGGTTACTAAATCATAATTTGAGGATGGATTTTCTGTGTTGATTGCCGAGATTAAATTAGTAGTTGTCCATCCTGTTGTTGCAATAATTTTTGAAGTATAGGTATTTTTTGGATTTAAATCCCCCAATTTTTTTCGTAATTGTTCTGGAAATCTACAAGTTTCACATACACTATGACCAATGGTGTAACTGTCTCCAAGCGCTAGATAAGTCAACTGTTTCGGAACAGTGGGTACAACAATTGGTGGAGTTGTAATTATAGGAGTTGATGCTGTTAATGCATCACCATTCGAACAATTGTAAAACGCAAAAACGAATAAAAAACAAGCTATTACGAAAAATATTTTCTTCATTTCCAAATAGGTGTTAAATTTAGGTGTCTATTTTATTAGGGACTATGCAAATTCCATCTTCATTTCAATTTGTTCTTCAATGGCATCCCATAATCCAATTCTTTTTTCTAATGCTAAAACCGAAATTTCTTCAACTTCCGTCCATTTTTGTTTATCTGTCCCGCAAAGTTCCGTTATCATTTTCATCGCCATTGGGCCGTGTTCATCAGTATCTAATTCGATATGTCTTTCGAAATAATAAATTAATTTGCTTAAATCAGTATCAGGAAAATTGACTTGAAAATTTTTCAATATAACCGTAAACATGCTTGGTATTAAATCTTCTCTTCCAAAGGTGAAAGCCGCAGCGATTTCGTGTGATTTGCCTTGGTCAATAACTCTGAAAGTAAAGTCTAAAAATGCTTTAATATTAGGATGAAGATTACTTTTTTTAATAGCTACAAATATATTGCGAATTGATTGTACCTCGGATAAAAAATGGGTTATGCCCGTTGTAACTGCACCACAAGACTCCATGGCTTCAATATACATTTCATAGTGGCTTTGACGACGTCCGTCAATCGTTAAATCAGATTCTTCAGCAAGGACAATTTCGTTTATCAAATACCTTGTTTCCGGATTCTCTGAGGCAATCCAAGGTGTGGTCGTACAAGTTAATTTGCCCTGTAAAGCTTTTAATAACGACATAAAATCCCAAACTGCATAAACGTGATTCTCTAAAAAGCAGTTTAAATCGGCAATGGTTTTTACTTTGTCATACAAAGAATGCTGTAATAATTGTTCTTTTTGAGATTCAATTTTATGGTTTATGGTTGCAATATTCATAGATGAATTTTTATTGTAAAAGTAAAAAAGCTTCCCGTTTCCGAGAAGCTTATTCTACCGATTTTATGAATAGTTTAATAGTTGTTTACCGTTATTTGAATGCAGCAATTCCAGTTATATCCATTCCAGTAATCAATAAATGAATGTCGTGTGTTCCTTCATAAGTAATCACCGACTCTAAATTCATCATGTGACGCATAATCGAATATTCGCCAGTGATTCCCATTCCGCCTAGCATTTGTCGGGCTTCACGGGCAATATGAATCGCCATATCTACATTATTTCTTTTCGCCATCGAGATTTGTGCTGTGGTTGCTTTGCCTTCGTTTCTCAAAACTCCCAGCCTCCAAGTCAATAATTGTGCTTTAGTGATTTCGGTAATCATTTCGGCTAATTTCTTTTGTTGTAATTGAGTTCCAGCAATGGGTTTGTCAAATTGGATTCTTTCTTTGGCATATCGCAAAGCGGTGTCGTAACAATCCATTGCAGCGCCAATCGCTCCCCAAGCAATGCCAAAACGTGCAGAATCCAAACAGCCTAATGGAGCTCCAAGTCCTGATTTGTTTGGCAATAAATTTTCTTTTGGCACTTTGACATTATCAAAAATCAATTCGCCAGTTGCCGAGGCGCGAAGCGACCATTTATTATGCGTTTCGGGAGTTGTAAATCCTGGCATTCCACGTTCCACAATCAATCCGTGAATTCTACCTTCTTCATTTTTTGCCCAAACGATGGCAATATCAGCAAACGGTGCATTCGAAATCCACATTTTGGCACCATTCAATAAATAATGATCACCCATATCTTTGAAATTGGTAATCATACTTCCTGGGTCAGAACCATAATTAGGTTCGGTCAAACCAAAGCATCCCATAAATTCTCCTGAAGCCAGTTTGGGTAAATATTTCATTCGTTGTTCCTCGTTTCCGTATTTCCAAATAGGATACATTACCAACGAAGATTGAACCGAAGCTGTGGAACGAACTCCAGAATCTCCTCTTTCTATCTCCTGCATAATCAAACCATAGGAAATATGATCCAAACCTGCGCCGCCATATTCTTCGGGAATGTAAGGGCCAAACGCACCAATATCAGCCAAGCCTTTGATGATTTGTTTTGGAAATTCAGCTCTTTGTGCAAAGTCTTCTATGATGGGCGAAACCTCACGTTTTACCCATTCGCGTGCTGAATCACGTACTAATTTATGTTCGTCTGTCAATAAATCGTCAAGGTTGTAATAATCTGGAGCTTGAAATAAGTCTGGTTTCATAGTAAGAAAGTTTATGTCACAAATCTACACAAAGAAATATAACAAAACAATGCCTAAATGTTGTATTTTTAAAATAACAAAAAAGTTTGCGAAAAGTTTAATGTTAATTTAAATTACATCTTCAAATAAAAATCCTTCGTCAATTCAATATATTCGGGAGTATAAATATGTCGTGAAGTTTCAATGACCAATTCATCAATAGGGAAATTTGGAGTTTCCTGCCTGCCGGCAGGCAAGGCGTTTCGACTAAAAGCCAAAAGACTACGTTTGATTTTGGAAGTGGGAGTTCCTTTTACGCGAGTAATTTTTATTGGAAATAATTCATAATCTTTGGCAAGCGCCAAGAATGTTGACTCTTCTTTAAAAGGAATAATTACAGAAAAAATTCCGTTTTCAGAAAGTAATAAAGCAGCTGCTTCAACCAAATCTTCGAAAGGCATGGCGTCTTGAAAACGTGCCAAATCGCGTTGGTCGTTGCTGGATTTGTAATCTTCGCTATAAAAAGGAGGATTGGAAACAATTAAATCATACTCGTCTTCGGGTTCTTCGATAAATTCGTCCAAGCCAGCGTGAAAACAAAACAAGCGGTCATTCCAAGGGGAATTTTCGAAATTATCAGTGGCTTGTTCGTAGGCATCTTCGTCAATTTCTAAAGCATCAATTTGCTCTGCCGAACTTCTTTGTGCCAACATCAAAGCGATAATTCCAGTTCCCGTTCCAATATCTAATATACTGAAAGGATTATTTTCAATAGGAGTCCAAGCACCAAGCAAAACGCCATCGGTTCCAATTTTCATTGCCGTTCTGTTCTGCTTCATAACAAATTTTTTAAATGAAAACATAATTTAGGATTCAAGGAGATAATGAAAAATTCCAATTTTTTTAAATTCCAAATTCCAATCCTGAGGGAAATTTCAAAAAAAAATAAATTCCAAATTCCAACCAAAGGAAAAGAAATTCCAATATTTTAAATTCCAAATTCCAAAACACAAATCAGGAAAATAGTTTTTCTAATTGATTTTAGTTCCAAAAATTAGATCAAACTATTCGATTACCCATTCCGAATTATTGGAATTTGGAATTTCGGTATTGGAATTTATTTTAGTTAATATTGGAATTTCCTTTTTATTTGGAATTTATTTTAGTTATTATCGCTGATAGAATTTTTCTTAATTCTTCTACTTCATATAGTAAATATTCTGAGTTTTCTTTTAATTCTGGATTTAATTCTTGCAATAATCGGAGCCAATACTTAGATTCTTTGGCTTCTTTTCTAGCTATTTTCAATCGAAATGACAAGTCTTTTTCCCCAAGTTTTTCATTTGCTTCAATATAATTTGCGCCAACAGAACCTGACGATCTTACTAATTGTTTACCATCTTCAATGTTTGAAATAGTTTTAGGCAGCTTTTGAATATACATTCTACATTCTTTAGCAAACAAAAAAGTTCTTTCTTCTAAATCGTATGGTTTTTCCATAATTTTATCAAATCCCAAAAATAAAAAAATTCCAAATTCCAATACTAAAACGAGAAGATAGATTTTCTAGTTGATTTTGAATTCCAAATTTAGATTAAAATATTCGAATTTCCATTCCAAAATATTGGAATTTGGAATTTAAGTATTAGAATTTCCCTTTTAAGTTTGAATTTGGAATTTCAGTTTTGGAATTTCCTTTTTGGTTGGAATTTAGAATTTAAAATATTGGAATTTCCCTTTTAAGTTGGAATTTGGAATTTCAGTTTTGGAATTTCCTTTTTGGTTGGAATTTGGAATTTAAAATATTGGAATTTTCAATTAAAGGTACATTTCAATCAAGCCTTCCGGTAAATCCATAATAACTTTTTTGTTTTCTCGGTCAATTTTAACCAAGAAATGGTCAATCATTGGAATAAGAATTTCGGCATCACCTTTAAGAACTTCAAAAAGTGGTTGAGCCGTGGTATCGTTGATGGATTGAATTTCTCCAACAACACCAAGGCGTTTGTCCTCAACTTCAAAACCAATAACTTCGTGAAAATAGAATTTGTTACCGGTAAGTTTTGGCAACATCTTTAAAGGAAGGTATAAATCATTTCCGAGTAAAGCATCGGCTTCTTCTTCGGTGTTTACATCTTCAAAACGAATTCTAAGAAAGTCGTTTTTGTGCAATGAGCTAGTTTCAATAAAAAAAGGAACCAAGTGTTTGTTGCATTCAACAAACACTGATTCCAAGTTTTCGTATAACTCCGGTTCGTCTGTGTCTAAATAGGCTAAGACTTCCCCTTTGAAACTAAATTTTTTAGCGATTTTACCTAAATAGAAACAATCTTCTTTATGCATTTTCGCCTTCTAAAATTATGCTTCTGGTGTTTCCTCAGTAGCAGGAGCTTCTTCAGTAGCAGCTTCAACTTCAGCAACTTCTTCAACTTCAGCAGGAGTTGCAGCAGCAATAGCATCAGCTTCGGCTTGTGCAGCAGCAGCTAAACGTTTTGCATTTACATCTTGTTCTGCTTTGAAAGCTTTGGCTTTAACATCAGCTTGCGCTTTTGTCAAACCATCTTTTTTAGCATCCACTTTTCCTGATTTTGCATCCAACCATTCAGCCAATTTTGCATCCGCTTGTTCTTGAGTCAAAGCTCCTTTACGAATACCTCCATCAAGGTGGTGTTTCAATAAAGCTCCTTTGTAGGAAAGAATCGCTTTTGCGGTATCAGTAGGTTGAGCACCATTGTGCAACCATTTTACTGCGCTATCCAAGTTCAATTCGATAGTTGCAGGGTTTGTGTTTGGATTGTAAGTACCAATTTTTTCTAGGTATTTACCATCTCTTTTTGAGCGAGCATCGGCTGCTACAACCCAGTAAAACGGTTTTTGTTTTTTACCGTGTCTTTGTAATCTAATTTTTACTGACATAATCTAATGATTAAATTTTGAGGTACTCGACCTCGATTA
>JAYVIK010000195.1:0-10555 GCA_043770265.1 Flavobacterium sp.
AACTAGTATATAGGTCTGACGATGTCCGACTTTACCACCCTAAATTGGGTCGCTATGTCTGACAAACGTCAGGGTTTATTTATATTCAAATATATAAATAATTCTTTATAAATCATCAAAAGGACTTTTTATTTGTTGAATACTTTTGGTGCTCACGTGTGTGTATATCTCGGTGGTTTTGCTGCTGCTGTGTCCCAACAATTCTTGAATGAATCTCAAATCAGTACCGCTTTCGAGTAAATGTGTAGCGAAGCTGTGGCGCAACCAATGCAAACTAACTGGTTTTATTATGCCTGCTTTTTTGAGTGCTTGCTTGAGTACACTTTGCAAACTTTTTTCAGAATAGGGCTCCCCAGCAATTGTACCTTCAAACAAATAGGTTGTGGGTTTATATATTTTGTAATATTCTCTGAGCATCTCTAAAATTTTTGGCGATAGTGGTGCTATTCGGTCCTTTTTGCCTTTGGCATTTTTAAGTAATACAATGTTGCGATTAGAGTCTATATGCACGGGTTTTAATGCCAACAATTCGCCACAACGCAAACCACAACTATAAATTAAACTCAACATCATTTTATGTTTGATATTAGCGTGCGCATTCAAAATCAATTTTATTTCTTCCTTGCTCAATACATTCGGCAATACTTTTGCATTTTTGGGTCGGTGTATTTTATCAACCAGCATTTTAGTATCTCGAATGGTTTGGAAAAATAGCTTTATGGCGTTGACGATTTGGTTTTGATACGAAGCCGATAGATTATTTTTCAGAATGTGCTCGTTGTTGTACACAATGACATCTTCATTTGTAATATCGATTATGGCTTTCTCTCTATAGAAAACCAAAAACGATTTCAGGGCTTCGCTATAAGTAGTAATAGTGCTTTCGCTATAGCGTTTGGATCGCATCCATTGTTTGAACTTTTCGATTTGTGCAATGCCTTCGCTAGAAGGAATAGTGTGTGATGGTTGTGTGAGTTTAAACCTAATCCTGTTTTCTAAAGTATCAGGAAGATGCCAAACGCCCAAAGTTTGACTCCAGCGTGACCCTTCGACTTGTTTTATTCGAGCAATCCATTCGGCATTCTTTTCGAAATAAATAGCGATTCGTTTGTTCCCTCGGTGTGTAATGATTTTGGCTTCCCATTTCATAAGCGGTAGTTTTGTAAGGCTAAAATAAGAAATTATTGTTGTCTTATTAAAAATCAACTGCTTAGTAATGGTATAATGAATTCTTCAGTAGCTGTTTTTGCGCTCGTCAGTAGCAGTTTTTTAAAGCATCACTATGAGTTTTATAAAAGATGTACATCTTTTAGGTGATTGCTGTACATCTTTTGGTTCATTCCAGTACATCTTTTGGTCAATTGCTGTACAGGAATGAGTTTTAGTATCCTGAACTTTCGAAAAATTCATCAGGACGAACTGATTTTATGATGCTGATGAAACTATTTTTAGGACGGTATCTTTCTAAAGGGAGACAAAGACAAACAATTTGACATCACCATCCGAGAAACCCAATAGTATTCTTTTACTAGGATGAGGATTTTGAAAATGGATGAATTAGGTAGTTTTCAAATTACTTTGCAGGGTTTACTAGCTGATACTCCTGATTATTTGGTAAAATCGAACATCAAAAAGGATAAAATCAGTTATAATCCTTCGAGAGATTAGAAAAGAACTTTGAAGCAATTGACATATAATATAATACGTTGTGTGGGTAAATTGTTTTGAAAGTGCTGCGATTAAAGTAGGTACTTGTTACATCTTTGGAGAAGTGAAGAATTATTCCTCAGTTAGAAAATCGGAAATTTGTTGGTGCATATCTGGAACTTTATTTTTCAAAACGTCCCAAACTATGGCATAATTCACACCAATGTAATCATGAATCAATCTATCACGCATTCCAGCCATGTTTTTCCATTGTATCGTACTCCATTTATCTTGGAAATCAGTGGGAATTTTTTTAGTTGCTTCCCCAATAATTTCTAAACTTCGCACAACTGCACGTTTTAAAGTTTCATCATCTAGGAAATCTTCAAACACTAAATTTTCTCTTACTGAAATGATATAAGATCATTCATCATAAATATGTTTTATATATTCTTTAGGGTCTTTAGACATAGTGCACTTCATTTAGAATTTTAGGACCAATGTAGGGGCTCAATCCGTTTTTAGTGACCACTTCTATTTTTTCATTTTTGAAAAGATTTTCAAACAAATCATAAACAGCCATATAATTATCGAAGTTTTCTTTTTCGGGTTCAAAATCAATCAATAAATCAATATCACTTTCGCTTGATTGTTCATTGCGCAAGTAAGAACCAAACAAACCAACATTTCGAATACCAAATTTCGAAAGCTTTAGCTTATTTGATTTTAGTGCTTTTAATATGTTCTCTTTTGTTGTCATTGGAAACTTTTTTCAAATATACAAAAGTTTGTTGGTTGAAGGTACTATTTACAATTACAAATAGTGCAGGAACCTTTTCGAAATAGGAAACCAGTGGTGAGGCAATTGATGTATAAAAGGATTCGTTAAAAAGAGAGTTATTTTAATGAGAAACCGCGCAAACGCTACGATTTGACAATTAATTTAAATAGGACTCGTTGCAGACGAACACCAATAGGGGTTCGGTGGTGTTTGAAATATGTGTTTATTTTTATTGGAATTTCAATATATCGCTTCGCTAATTTGAGAGGCGCAGTCCGTTACTTTTTAGCGGAGCTTTCTAATCGATTGGTGGAAGTGCTTTTATTTATAATTTTATTTCAAGTTCCAATTTTCCACCCAATCCTAATTCTACAATTTTTTGCAATGTTGAAAATCTTACTTCTTTTACATTGTTTTCAATTCTTGAAATATAAGATTTTGTTGTTCCGCTTTTTTGGGCAAGTTGTTCTTGTGTTAAACCTTTTTCAATTCTAGCTTCGTGAATTAATGCGCCAAGTTTGAATTGTTCATAACCTTTTTCTAGTTTATCACGTTTTTCAGTTCCTGTTTTACCATAAAATTCATCTTTGAATTCGGCAAGAGTTTTTAAATTATTTGTTTTCGTTTTCATATTCCTTTTTTATTTTTAATGCTTTTTCGATTTCCTTTTTTGGTGTTTTCTGTTCTTTCTTTTGGAAACCATTTGCAAGAACGATAAGTTTTCCTTTGTCAAAAAAACAGAATATTCTAAAAATATCACTTCCTTGTTTTACTCTTATTTCATATAATCCATCCGTATTTTCGAGATGTTTTAGATAAGTTTCAGGAATTTGTTCTAAATTTTCAATTAATTCCAAAGTCCAAGTTATTTTATCTTGAACCTTTTCACGTTGTTTTACAAAAAATGCTACAAAGTAATCTTTGTAAAATGTTACTGTTCTTATTTTCTTTACTTTTTCCACAAAACAAAATTAATAAAGTTGTCTTAAAGTACAACATTATAATCAAATTATTTTCAAAATAAATTAAGAAGTTTCTATTTCCGGCTATTTTTTTTGGCATTTCCAGTAAAATAATTAACGTACATCGAGATTACTTTGAAAGTGCTACGATTTGACGATTAATTTAAGTAGGTACTCGTCGCAGATGAGTAGGTACGCTTTACAGCCTGACAATCGAAGTAAAAAGAATGGATAAAAAATAATTATGTTTAGTATAACTTAAAAAAAGAATGAACTTTGCGAAAAACTTTGCGAACTTTGCAGTAAAAATAAAAACGAATGAAAATAAACCTCAAAAACGGAATCGACAAGCTCCTTTTCGGAATGAAACAAAACGATGTTATCGCTCTTTACGGAAAACCGAACCGCAATTACAAGGACGAAGACGATAATGTAATTTTTGCTTACAATAGCCTAAAAATGCGTTTAACGTTCTATCAAGAAGAAGACTTCAAACTAGGTTATATTGTAGCTTCGAGTCCTGACCTAGAGTTATTGGGCAATTCCATCATTGGCAAAAAGATAACCGATATTAAAAAAGAATTGGCGCTCAATGGCATCACTAAATTTACTCAGGAAGATTTTGATACGTTCGAAAATTATTTCAACGAGGACAATTGGTTCATCCTGCAAACGGAATATGAGGAAGTGGTCAAATTTGAAATTGGTGCTATCATCAATGCCAAGGATGAGTTTGATTGGAAGTTTAGAAAGTAGTGTTCAGTATTCAGTAAAATAGTATTCAGTTCCTTGATAACAAAACGTTTGAAAAAATAAACCCGACAAGTTATAGAAACTTGTCGGGTTTATTTATTAAAATTCTCTCCTTCGTGGTTTAGCGGTAAAAAAGGCTATTTCGGAGCTACTTGATTTTCAATCATTTCTATTTCGAAAATTAGTGTTGCATTAGGAGGTATAACTCCACCTGCACCTCTTTCGCCATAGGCCAAATTGGAGGGGATATAAATAATGGCTTTATCTCCAAACGAAATCAGGCTCAATCCTTCGAGGAATCCCGGAATCATGCCGTCTTTTTTTCCTGCTTCGAATGGGAATCCTTTGTAACCTCCTTGGGCATCTCTATTGGAATCATATTTTCCGTAGTCTTTACAAACATCGGCATAGCTGCTGTCAAAAAGGCTTCCGTCTTCAAAATAGCCACTATATTTAAAAAAGAAAGTCGTTCCGTCAGCAGGTTTTACACCCGTTCCTTTTTGAGTGATTTTATAAGCCAACCCGGAAGGAGTAGTGGTTGCAGTCGCTTTTTCGGTAGTTAAATAAGCTGCTTTTGCTTTGATAACGCTACCGTATTTTTCTTCATACACTCTTTTGGCTTCGACCTGAGCTTCGGCTTGTTTTTTCTGATTTTCGGCATCAATTAGTGCTTGTTTCTTAGCGTCTTCGGCTTTGTTGGCATAATAATCTGAGAACACTTTCGGAGCATCAAAGGCCTTGGCAGCAGCTCCTTTTCTTAGTATGGTCATTTTAAGAATAACGTCATTTTGTGCAATCTTGTTGACTACATCCATTCCTTGAGTAACGTTACCAAAAATAGTGTGTTTACCGTCTAACCATGACGTTTCTTTATGGGTAATAAAGAATTGACTTCCGTTAGTACTTGGTCCAGAATTAGCCATAGATAGAATGCCACCTTTGTTGTGTTTCAAATCGGTAAATTCGTCTTTGAACGAATACCCTGGACCACCCGAACCAGTTCCTGATGGATCGCCCCCTTGAATCATAAAATCAGCGATGACACGGTGAAATTTTAACCCATCGTAATACGGTTTGCCTTTTAGTTTTTCATCGGTTACAAAGGTGTTTTTCCCTTCGGCAAGCGCAATGAAATTGGCGACTGTCACTGGTGTTTTCTTATATTCCAGTTGGACTACAATCGTTCCTTTATTGGTAGTAATATTGGCAAAAATGCCTTCGACATTAGCTGCTGGTTTTGGAGTTGGTTTGGCAGTTGCTTTTGGTGTTGTTTTAACCGTTGTAGTGGGTTTTTTTGCTGTAGTTGTTGGCTTTTTGGCAGTTTGCGCCTGAAGGTTTAACATTCCTAAGAACAATAATACTAAGATTTTTGATTTCATATTCAATAATTTAATGTTGTATTTAATAGTTTAAAATTGTTTATATTTAATTTATTATATGTTTTATGTGTCCATCTTCCAACTTCCATCTTCCAACTTCCATCTTCTGATTTCGTACTTCTAATTCATTTTTTCTAACAATTCAATTTCAAAAATGATATTGGTATTTGGTGGAATTACACCTCCAGCACCCGCTTCACCATAACCCAATCTCGAAGGGATGAAAATAGTGGCCTTATCGCCAAAAGACAATTGTTCAATTCCCTCAATAAATCCCGGAATCAGTCCGTCTTTTTTGCCAGCTTGAAAAGGAATAGGTTGGTAACCATTTTGAGCGGCTCGGTTTTGGTCGTATTTACCAAAAGTTTTACAAACGGATTCAATACTCGAATCGAATAAACTTCCGTTTTCAAGATAGCCAGCATAATGAATGTAAACATTGGCTCCAGCGGAAGGTTTTTTGCCTCCTGATTTTTTAGTGATTACGTATTTTAATCCCGATGGTGTAGTGGTAGCTTTGGCTTTCAATGCATCAAATTCAGTAACTTTTTGGTCAAAAACAGCTTGGTATTTGGCATTTGCAGCTTTTTCGATGGCCAATTTATTTTTTTGGTTTTCCGCTTCTACAGTATAGTAATCACGAAATATTTTTACGGCATCAAACTTTTTAGCCGCTTCTCCATTTCTAATGATAGTAACTTTTTCCATAAAATCACCTTGCTCAATTTTGTTGACCACATCCATACCTTTTTCGACTACGTGACCAAAAATAGTGTGTTTGCCTTCTAGCCAAGGCGTTTCAAGATGGGTGATAAAGAATTGACTGCTGTTGGTTGCAGCGCCATTATTAGCCATAGCCAAAACACCGCCTTTGTCAAATTTCATTTCGGTAATTTCATCTTTGAATTTGTATCCAGTATCTCCCGAGCCTGTTCCCAGCGGATCGCCACCTTGAATCATAAATTCTGGAATGACTCTGTGAAATTTCAAACCATCATAAAAAGGTTTGTCTTTAAGATTTTCATTAGTGATGAATTCATTTTTTCCTTCTGCCAAAGTCACAAAATTAGCCACTGTAATTGGCGTTTTTTCATAATCCAATTGTACTATAATGGTTCCTTTGTTGGTTTCGATTTGGGCGTATAATCCGTCAGGAAGGTTGTTTTTTTCCTCTTTACAAGAATATAGACTAGTAAAAAGTAGGGTTGCGAATGCTAAAAGAATGCTTTTTTTCATTTGGATTTAATTGGTTAATGTGTCTTTAATTATAGTTACGGGTTTAGTTTGTTTTACTGTAGATTCAACAGGAGCTTGGTTTAATGAATTGGATGCTCTCAATTGAATTTCTTTTCGGAAAGCAGCTTCGGAGATAAAATTGTGCAAAGTCACCGTGCAAAGCAAAGGTTGGTTGGTGCCAATTTTTTTATCGTCGCCGTGATAACCATAAGCGATATGTGAAGGAAAAAGAAAAACTACTTTTTCATTTTTGTGCATCAATTTGATGCCTTCTCGCAATCCGGTCATAATATTTTGCTTGTCGATAGCATAAGTTTGAGGTTTTAATTCCACTTCCGAGTAGATGATTCTTCCTTTCAAATCTTTGATTTCATAACTAAAAAAGGCAACATCTCCTTTTTTTGGAGTTAAAGTATCTGTTGGGTTTTGAACTAAATACGTGTACCAATAGCCTTTGCTAGAAGCCATATATTTCACTTTCGGATTGCTTTTGATCAACGAATCGATTTGGCCTTCCTCAGTAGCAATGAGCTTTTTGTTTCGTTCAGCCGATTTTTTCATAAAAGTTCCCGAAGCTTGTGAAACGGGTCTTCTAGCTTCCTGACTTTGCTTGCAACTGGAAACCAAAACGGCAGCCAAGAATACAAATAAAATTGTTTTAAGGTATTTCATAATGGGCTATATATTTAATTTCCGAACTAAATCTTCAAATTTATTTACGGTTTCTTCCATCGATACTTCCGATTTTCCTCCAGCAGCATTGCGATGTCCTCCACCGTTGAAGTGCTCTCGGGCAAAAAGATTTACATCAAAATCACCTTGTGAACGGAGCGAAATTTTGATGATTTTCTCGTCGGCATTTTCAATAAAAATAGCGGTAAACACAATCCCTTTGATGCTCAAACCATAATTTACGATGCCTTCTGTATCTCCTTTGATGTAATTGAAATGGTCTAATTCGAATTGAGTAAGCGTGGTATAAGTGGTTTTCTGCTCCGGAAAAAATTTCATATTTTGAAGCGCTCTTCCCAATAGTTGCAATCTATCATACGAACTATTATCGAAAAGGAGTGTTGGAATTTCACTATTTTCGACACCCAAATCAATCAAATCGGCGATGATTCTGTGCGTTGTTCCCGTAGTTTTCGGGAATCGAAACGAACCTGAATCGGTAAGAATTCCAGTATAAATGCAAGTTCCAATGGTTTTATCGATGTCTGATTTTTTGCCTAGGGATGAAATGAAATGATACAACATTTCGCATGTTGAACCAAAATCGGTATCCGAATAAGTGACTGCAGCATAATCGTCTGGCGATTGATGGTGATCAATCATTATAAAAGGAACTGTAAGTTTTTCGAGTACTTTTTCCATTTCTCCCACACGATGCAAAGCGTTAAAATCTAACGTAAAAACTAATTCAGCTTCTTGGAGAATTTGGGCGCAATTTTTCTTATCTTTTTCGAAAATTTTAACGGTTTCAGAACCGGGCATCCAAGCCAAAAATTCGGGAAATTCGTTGGGAGAAACCACAACCGGATAATGGTTGTTTTTGAGTAAAAAATGATACAATCCAAGGGTAGAACCCATTGCATCTCCATCGGGGCTTCGATGCGGAATGATGGCAATTTTTTTTGGTGTTGCTAACAACTGTTTTATCGCTTGTATGTCTTGTTCTTTCATAGGTTGCGAATTTACATTTTTTTAATGTAATGTTGAAAACATTTAAAGATTTAACAAACTTTTACAATACTAAAAATCGGCTACCTTTTTTCGTTTAAAGCGTTGGTATAATTTATATTTAGCTCCTTTTACGATTTGAGAATTATAAATGCCTACCGAACCCGAAGCATAATAAGCTATTACGCAGGCAATGCCAATGTATAGGCAGCTTTCTATCCCAAAAAGTTCCATTCCCATAACAGTGCAAGCAATAGGTGTGTGGGTAGCTCCTGAAAATACCGCTACAAATCCCATTCCTGCCAAAAGAGCGATGGGCAAAGGGATAAAGACTGACAATACACTTCCAAGAGTAGCACCAACGAAAAATAAAGGAGTTACTTCGCCACCTTTGAAACCAGCACCAAGGGTGAATCCTGTAAAAAGAATTTTGAGCAGAAAATCATACCATTGGTTTGTGGTAGAAAAGGATTCGACAATAGTTGGAATTCCCAATCCAATGTATTTTGTGGTTCCAATAAAGTAAATGGCTACTGCCAAAATTAGTCCGCCAATGAAGGGACGCAAAGGTGGAAATGCTATAGTTTTTGAAAATAATCTTCCCCACAAATGGGTACTTCTTGAAAATATCATGGCAGTTAATCCAAATAAAATACCTGCAACTATAATCCATAAAAAATTGATAATGGTAAGTTGAGGAACAATTGGAATATGATAATGCGTGTGTTTTACCTGCCAAAATTCGACAGTGAAATAAGCTACATAAGCAGTAAAGAAAGATAAAAAGATACTTCTGTAGGTGATTTTGCTGAAATACAAAACTTCTAAAGCAAACAAAGCTCCTGCCAACGGTGTTCCAAAAACTGAAGCAAAACCTGAACTAATTCCGAGAATAATGAGCGTTTTTCTATCGGAATTGTTAAGTTTAAACAAACCTGTGAATTGGTCTGCAATGGCACCACTCATTTGAACTGCGGTACCTTCACGACCTGCTGAACCACCAAAAAGATGGGTGATTAAAGTGCCGATAAGCACCATTGAAGCCATTTTAAGCGGAATAGTTTTTTGTGGATTTTCGTATTCTTCCAGCAATACATTATTGCCTTTTACTACATCACTTCCGTAAAAATGATACAATAATCCGATGCAAAGTCCGCCAACGGGCAACATCCAAATAATCCAATTGTGGTGTTCTCTAAATTGAGTAACCCATTCTAATGACACCAAAAAAAATGCCGAAGTACAGCCCGAAAAAACGCCTATCAAAAGACAAATGAAAATCCATTTGGCTATTAAAAAGAGGTTTTTCTTTAGGTTCATTAAATTCAGTATTTTAATTAGATTACTCTTTTTACTAGAATAAAATAAGGTTTATTTGTCATTCCGTAAGAATATTTTGTTTGCTGAGAATCCTCCGGAATGACAAAACTGTAGAAAATTATTCAGCAGCAATCGCTGTAAATTCTATTTCTACCAAATATTCAGGTGCTACTAATTTGCTTATTTCATAAAAACCAGTCGCTGGTTTGATGTCTTTGAAAAAAGTGGCGTGCGCTCTAGCAACATCTTCAAAAGTAGTAATATCGGTCGTGAAAATTCGGGTGCGAATCACATCTTTCATTCCCACATTCAAGTCTTCGAGTACTTTTTCGATTCTTTCTAGAATATTTAAAGTTTGTGCGTATGCATCATCGGCTTTCACTTTTTCCCCATCGACAATAGCCACAGTTCCTGATACTTCGATGATATTTCCAATGCGAACCGCACGGCAATAGCCCATTTTGTCTTCCCAAGGTGAACCTGTCAGGATGTTTTCTCTTTTCATTTTGTTTGTTTTGTGTTGATTTTAATGGAGTTGTGGTTCAACTCCTAAATTAGTTTTAGTGTTGCAATTTATAAAAAATTAGATAAGAAAAACTTAATTTTTGCGAATAAGCATGGCATTCGCTTTTAAAAATTTCCGGTACGAATTACACTAATAAACACGAATTTAAAGAAAGTGGTGGAACTTTGACAAAAAGTTGCTAACTCGCTCGATGTTTGCCCCAATTTTTTGACACAAATTACACAAATTACACAGATTCGAGACGCATAAATTACACAAAATTCCGACTAAA
>JAYVIK010000196.1:0-10529 GCA_043770265.1 Flavobacterium sp.
ATTTAAACAATGAAAAATATAAAAATAATAATTAGTATTGTTGTAGTGCTACTGTTTCAATGGAATGGACACAGTCAGAATGCTCAAAAACCAAATATCATTATCATTTTAGTTGATGATATGGGCTATGCCGATGTCGGGTTCAATGGATGCAAAGACATACCGACACCCAATATCGATCGAATTGCCACAAACGGTGTGAAATTCACCAACGGTTATGTTTGTTTTTCAGTTTGCGGACCAAGCAGAGCTGGGCTTTTAACAGGTCGTTATCCGCAACGTTTTGGATACGAACGAAATCCGCAGTATCGTCCAAATGATCCTAATATGGGTTTGCCAAAAACCGAAAGTACTTTAGCAGAAGCGTTAAAAAAAGTCGGATATAAATCTGGAATAATTGGCAAATGGCATCAAGGCGCTGATATTTCGAACCATCCTTTGAATAGAGGTTTTGACGAATTCTTTGGTCATTTAGGCGGTGGGCATGCCTATTTTTCAGAACTTTTAACGATTAAAGACAGTTATTCAGTTGAAAACAACGAAGGCGAAAGTTATAAAACTTGGATAATGAGAAATCACGAACCTATCCAAACCAAGAAATACCTAACCGATGAGTTTTCGAATGAGGCCGTTCAATTTGTTGAAAGGAATCAAAATCAACCCTTCTTTTTGTATCTCGCTTACAATGCGCCTCACGGTCCGCTTCAAGCGACTCAAGAATATTTAGATCGTTTTCCAAATATTCAAGATACAAAACGAAAAACGTATGCAGCTATGGTTAGTGCTGTCGATGACGGAGTTGGAAAACTTTTAGACAAACTAGAAGCTTTAAAATTGGACAAAAACACTTTGGTTTATTTCTTGTCAGACAATGGTGGACCTGAAAAAGACAATAGCTCCGACAACGGCGTTTTGCGAGAAGGGAAATCATCTATTTACGAAGGAGGTTATCGAGTTCCTTTTGCTATGCAGTGGAAAGGAACAGTAAAACCAAATGTTTGTGGAAACCCTATTTCCTCTTTGGATATTTTTGCAACTATCGCAGCATTGTCAAAAACACCCATTAAAGCAGACTGCCCATTAGACGGGGTCAATTTGATTCCTTACATCACAGGCAAAAACAAAGGGTTGCCGCATGAAACCATTTACTTAAGAAAATTTGATGAAAAGGGATATTCAGTTCGGCATAAAGACTTAAAGTTGGTCTTAAAAAAGAATGGTGTTCCTCAGCTTTATGATTTGGCAAAAGATATCGGAGAACAAAATGATATTGCAAATCAATTTCCAGACGAAGTTAAAAAATTAGATAAAATCCGTTTAGAATGGGATTCTCAGCTAATCGACCCAATTTTTGAAGGCTTGATTATGTCTAAAAAACCAAAAACAAAAGAAGTTAAAAAAGATTAATTCAACATATTATGAAAGCACTAAAAATATATTTAATTCTTGTAGTCTGTTTATTGGCAACAACTACGGCTTTTTGCCAAGTCAGACTTCCAAAATTGATAAGCAACGGTATGGTTTTGCAGCGCAACTCTAATGTTAAAATTTGGGGATGGTCGGCACCCAATGAAAAAATCGCTATCAATTTTATTAATAAAGACCATAAAATTAAGGCTAATGACAAGGGGGAGTGGGAGTTGCAATTACAATCTATAAAACCTGGCGGACCTTATACTATGAAAATTGTAGCCAGTAATGCCATTGAAATCAACGATATTTTAGTTGGAGACGTTTGGCTTTGTTCAGGTCAGTCCAATATGGCGATGACTGTTGGACAAGTTAAAGATTTGTACGAAAATGAAATTGCTAGTTCTGAAAACAAATTTATTCGAAATTTTGAAGTTCCACGAGAATATGAATTCAATGTTCAAAGAACGGATTTGAGTGGAGGTTCGTGGTCAGCAGCAAATCCTGTCAATGTTCAGAAATTCTCAGCGGCAGCTTATTTTTTTGCTAAGGAACTCTATGCAAAATATAAAATTCCAATTGGAATGATCAATTCTAGTTATGGTGGAACTCCAATACACGCTTGGTTGAGCGAGGAAGCTTTGAAGCCATTTCCAAGTAGTTATAAAGAAATCGCTGAATTAAAAAATCCTGATTTTGTTAAAAGTATCGAAAATAAGGATATCGAACTAGAAAAGAATTGGGATGCGAATGTTCTTCAAAATGATTTAGGAATAGCGAATAAAGGCAATTGGCAATCAAATTCGACATCCACCTCAGATTGGCAGGAAGCTAAAATTCCGGGTTTGACAAACGGCACTGCACTTGAAAAAGTAAATGGCGTAGTTTGGTACAAAAAAGAAATAGAAGTTTCGAAACAAGAAGCATCGGGTAATGCGATATTGAAGTTAGGTACTATGATGGGAGCCGATTCTACTTATGTAAATGGAATATTTGTTGGATCTACAAAAGATCAATGGTCGTCTCGAAAGTATGGAGTTTTACCCAATACTTTTGTAGAAGGTAAAAACACTATTACTATTCGTTTGGTTAAAAAAAGAGGAAATGGCGGTTTTGTTGAAGGATTGCAATATCAACTAGTTAACAATGAAGGACCTCTAAATATTGCGGGAACTTGGAAATATAAAATAGGTTTCAAACAGGATGCCTTGCCAAACACAGTAAATTTAAGATGGAAACCAACTTCTTTACACAATTCGATGATTCAACCTTTAAAAAAGTATGCTGTCAAAGGAGCTATTTGGTATCAAGGCGAGGGAAATTCCGGAAAACCAAAGGAATATGCTCAATTGCTACCAGCGCTTATAGGAGAATTGAGGAGTGTTTTTAACAATCCGAATATGCCTTTTTTATATGTTCAATTGCCTAATTATATGAAACCAAATAGCAATCCATCAGAGAGCAATTGGGCTCTTTTGAGAGAAACGCAGTTGCAAACATTAGCTCTACCCAACACCGGAATGGCGACAACGCTTGATCTTGGTGAGTGGAACGACATTCATCCCCATCAAAAAGAACCCGTTGGAAAACGTTTGGCACTTATTGCTCAAAATATGATTTATGGTGATTCAAAAGTAATTTGCTACGGGCCAAAATACAAATCAATGCAAATTGAAATCAACAAAATTGTTCTCGATTTCGAAACTTTTGGAAGCATTATGCAATTCAAAGGAGAAGGAACACACACTAATTTTGCAATAGCAGGCGAAGACAAAAAATTTGTTTGGGCTGAGGCCAAAATCGAAAACGGAAAAATCATCGTTTGGAGTGCAGCAATTTCAAATCCCGTTGCCGTAAGATATGCTTGGGCAGACAATCCAGAAGGTGAAAAATTATACAATACCGAAGGCTTGCCAGCCTCACCATTTAGAACGGATTCTTGGTGATCTGTTTATTTAAGTTGCAAAACATATTATACCATTTTTATTTTTAATACCAAATACTATAATACCAAATCAATCACTATGAAAAAAAGTATCATTATCGTTTTTTTAATTTGCCTCGCTTTTCAAGTGCAAGCACAAATGAGAGAAGTTCAATTATTAGACACAGGTTGGCGTTTCCTAAACAAAGAAATCCCAACCACGAATCTAAGTCAAATTGACGATTCCTCTTGGCAAACTGTAACCGTTCCCCACGATTGGGCTATTGCTGGCCCTTTTGATATGACGATTGATATGCAAAAAGTTACCGTTATCGAAGATGGCGATAGAGGCGCAAAATTGCGAACCGGAAGAACAGGAGCGCTGCCTTGTTTCGGAATTGGTTGGTACCGAAAAGCATTAACAATTTCAAAAGCAGATGAAGGCAAACGTATTTTTGTAGAGTTTGATGGTGCAATGAGCCGTTCCAAAGTATATTTGAATGGCGTTTACATTGGCGAATGGCCTTATGGTTATTCCTCTTTTTCATTTGAATTGACAAAATTTGTCCAGTTCGGAAAGGAAAATATTTTGTCGGTTCGTTTAGAAAACAAAGAAGAATCCTCAAGATGGTATTCAGGGGCTGGAATTTATAGAAATGTGCGTTTGGTAAAAACCGCTCCAATTCGTGTCGCAAATTGGGGGACTTATATTACAACTCCTGTTGTGACGGATCAAAAAGGAGAAGTCAATATCAAAACCGAAATTGATGGCGGAGAAACGGTACAATTAATTACTGAAATTTTTGATGCCAACGGAAAGAAAATAGCCTCGACAAAAAGTGAGGGAAATAAAGCATTTGAACAAAAATTAAAAGTCAATAAACCAAGTTTATGGAGTCCTGAAACGCCTATTTTATACACAGCAGTTTCAAAAGTATTTGTTGGCAAAACACAAACAGACGAATACAAAACTACTTTTGGTTTCAGAACCATCCGTTTTGATAAAGACAAAGGATTTTTCCTTAATGGGAAATATACCAAATTCAAAGGAGTGTGTTTGCATCACGATTTAGGATCTATCGGAGCTGCGGTAAGTCATCGTGCTACTGAACGTCAATTGGTAATGATGAAGGAAATGGGTGTCAATGCGATTCGTACTTCTCACAATCCACCGTCATTAGAATTGTTAAAAATATGCGATAGCATCGGTTTGATGGTACAAGTAGAATCTTTCGACGAATGGAAAAATGGCAAAAATTCAAATGGATATGGCGAATTTTTTGATGCTTGGGCCGAAAAAGATTTAACTGCAATGATCAAAAGAGATCGAAACCATCCATCAGTAGTGATGTGGAGCATTGGAAACGAAATCAGAGAACAAGGTATGCCGGAAGGCGCAGCAATGGCAAAATTTTTAACGAAAATTAGTCACGATCTCGACCCAACTCGTCCTGTTTCAGCGGGATTCAATAATTGGAAAGGCGCCATAAAAAATGGTTTGGCAGCCGAGGTGGACTTGGTTGGTTTTAATTATGCACCGGATTTCTATGACAAAATGCGCAAAGAAAACCCAACCTTTACTATTTATGGTAGCGAAACCGCCTCGACAGTAAGCTCTCGTGGGGAATATAAATTTCCTGTCGTGCAATCAAAAAAAGCTTGGTACACAGACTATCAATTAACAAGTTATGACCTAGAAACCTGTAGCTGGGCAGACCTTCCTGATTTTGAATTTCAATACCAAGACGATTTAGAATTTGTTGCAGGCGAATTTGTTTGGACTGGTTTTGATTATTTGGGAGAACCATCGCCTTATAATGAAGGGACTCCCGCTAGAAGTTCTTATTTTGGAATTGTAGATTTAGCCGGAATTCCAAAAGACCGATATTATTTGTACCAAAGCAAATGGAGCGACAAACCCGTATTACACGTGTTGCCTCATTGGACTTGGCCTGACCGTTTGAATCAAAAAGTGCCTGTTTTTGTTTATACCAATTATCCTAAAGCCGAATTATTCGTCAACGGAAAAAGTATGGGTACGAGAGTAAAAGACAAATCAAGTATGCTTAAAAGATACCGATTGATGTGGGATGATGTAATTTACGAACCAGGAGAAATAAAGGTAGTCGCTTATGATGCAAATGATAAGATAGTTGCCGAAAAAATAATTAAAACCGCTGGCGAAACTTATTCTATTAAACTTACAGCTGATAGACAAACCATTAAAGCCGATGGAAAAGATTTGTCTTTCGTAACGGTTGAACTTTTAGATAAGGATGGTAATTTATGCCCAAGAGCGGCTAATTTATTGTTCTTTGATGTTACTGGTGCTGGAAAATTGAAAGCGGTTTGCAATGGCGATGCCACAGACCAGACGTCTTTTGCTTCAAAATATATGAGAACATTCAACGGCAAATTAGTTGTAACTGTTGAATCTGACTCTACTGCTGGAGAAATTACATTGAAAGTTTCAGGAGGTTTATTAAAAGCCGAAGAAGTAAAAATTACATCTGAAAATGGTTCAAAATAAAATCAATTCCATTCGAAATCAAAAAAAAATGAAAAAAATAATAGCCATTGGCACTCTTTTTTTAGTTGTTTTAGCCTCTGGATGTAAAGCAAAAAAAGGACTTTCTTTAACAAATAATAGTTCTTTTGTAGATTCAGAAACGCCTATATCAATAATACCATTTATAGTTTCGGATTCTACTTCTATTCAAAACAAAAAAAGCAAATGGAAGTTGGTTTTTTCAGATGAATTTAATGATACTAAAATGAATACCTCAAAATGGAACGTAGAAAATGCTCCAAAAAAGCGTGTCGATATTATGCTTTATTCTGACGATAACCAAGTAGTAGAAAAAGAGGGAAAAGCTAATATTTATTATAGAAAATCTTCGTTAAATGACACTACTTATATGGCGGGAAGATTTAATTCTAAAGGCAAATATGCACCCACTTATGGATTTATGGAAAGCCGAATACACCTAGTAAAACCCAATGGTTACCAAATGGCTTTTTGGATGATGCCCGAAGGAAAAGGAATGTCCTCTGAAACAACACCAGACGGAACAGCCAATGATGGAGCTGAAATAGACATTGTTGAAGGAAACAAGTTAAACGCTTTTTCTAGCGGACTACATTGGGACGGATATTCAAAACCAGCTCATAAAGCAAACGGCTCGTTAAATAAAATGCCTGATTTATATGAAACCGAATATCATATTTTTGGTTTTGAATGGACTCCAACGGTTTTGAAATTTTATTATGATGGAAAGTTAATCCGAACAATGACCGATCCAAAGTTCATTCCTAAAGTGGCGCATTTTCTTTATTTTTCAGGAAGTTGTTTTGGCAAAAGTGATTGGGTTGACGGAGATGTGCGAAAAAATGAATTTATTCAAAATGGTGGAGTAGATAAAGCGTATGTAGATTATGTAAGAGTATATCAAAATATCAAATAGAAATTATGAGAATTACAAATCAAATCTTTTTTGGAATCCTAGCTGCAATGCTTTTTAATTCCTGCGCCCCAAAAAAATCAGTTGCCTTAGCAGCTAAGAAAACACAGCCTAACGTTATTTTTATAATTGCAGACGATTTGGGTTATACTGATATCGGGGCTTACGGAAGTAGTTTTTATGTAACTCCAAATTTAGATGAATTAGCAAAAAATGGAGTACGGTTTACCAATGGATATGCCAATTGTCCCGTTTGTTCGCCATCACGTGCTAGTTTTCAAACAGGAAAATATCCAGTAAATACAGGTATTACCGATTGGATAAAAGGCCGAAAAGTGGTACCAGGAATAACTCCCAACGACCGATGGATCGTGCCTGACACGGAATATGATATGAAGTTGAGCGAAACTACCATCGCCGAAGCATTGAAACTACAAGGTTACTATACGGCTTTCCTTGGCAAATGGCATTTGGGCGAAACCGAGGCATTTTGGCCAGAAAACCAAGGATATGATATCAATATTGGCGGTTGGAGTGCTGGTGGTCCGCATACTGTTAATGGAAGCAAAGCCTATTTTTCACCCTACGGAAATCCAAGACTCAAAGATGGTCCGGCCGGAGAATATTTGCCTGAAAGATTGACCAATGAAGCCATTGCTCTATTAAAACCGAATGCAGACAAACCACTTTTTATGTGTTTGTCCTATTATTTAGTGCATACAAAATTAGAAGCCAAAGAAGAGGATATTAATATTTTTAAACAAAAAAGAGAAAAGGCAGGAATTACAGAGGAGCAAGAATTTGTAAAGTCAGCCCCTTGGATGTCAAAAGCAACTGGTAGTGGCAAAAGTTATAAAGAACGCATCAAACAAGGAAATCCTACCTATTCAGCGATGATTAAAGCATTGGATGATAACGTGGGAAGATTAATAAACCATCTAAAACAAACCGGCATTTATGATAATACACTTATCATTTTTGTATCAGACAATGGCGGTCTATCGACTGCAGAGGGTTCGTCAACATCAAACTTGCCACTTTCAAAAGGCAAAGGCTGGATGTATGAAGGCGGAATAAGAGTGCCATTTATCATTAAAAAACCACAATCCAAGAAAGGAAATGTTACCAATGTTCCTGTTTCTGGTGTAGATATTTTCCCTACTATTTTGGCGTATGCTTCTAATTCAGAAAGCAAGACAGCCATTGATGGAATGAATTTGAAATCGGTATTGGAAGGTGAAAAATCAGTAAATGAGCGTCCTATTTTTTGGCATTATCCTCATTATTCAAATCAAGGAGGAAATCCTTCGAGTGCCATTCGTGTAGGCGATTTTAAACTCATTCACGATTTAGAATTGGATTCGTATGAATTATACAATTTGAAAAATGATATTGGGGAAACCAAAAATCTGGCCGTTTCTATGCCAGCAAAAACCACCGAATTGAAAGCTATGTTACACAATTGGGTTGCTAAAAATTATAATAAAACATTAGAACCCAATCCAAAATGGAATGGGATTGATCTGAGATAAAAAAAATATTTAGGTATAAAAAAC
The DNA here is from genome assembly GCA_043770265.1 of Flavobacterium sp. Classification (GTDB taxonomy): domain Bacteria; phylum Bacteroidota; class Bacteroidia; order Flavobacteriales; family Flavobacteriaceae; genus Flavobacterium. Next base: position 8,352 of record JAYVIK010000196.1, read on the forward strand.
CACAGAAAAGTGAATTTTTATCATATCCCAAACTGCGCCGAATTAACTTTAATTAAAGCATAATAAATAACAAATAATTACAATTTCCATACCTATGAAAAAACACCTCATTTATTCATTGTTAATTTATTTTGCACTTCAATCAATTCCAAGCACTGTAGTAGGGCAATCCAATAGCGCTAAAGGTCTAGATCAAACGAATCTAATCACAAATCCCGATTTTGAAAAAGGTGATATGTCAGGTTGGAAACATTGGAGAACAAAGTTTTGTAGTATTTCAAATGATGCATTTTCTGGAAAATTCGCTTTGCAAGTAGGTCCTGAAAGAGCTTTTGGAGTACAAGAGACAAAAGTAAAACCCAATAGTTTGTATCGAATTTCAGCTTTTGTAAAAACAAATTCAGGTGCCGAAGAAATTCAAATGCAAATTAGTGATTATGGTGGTGCCAAAATGTCTGTATCGAGTGCCTTAACTGCTTATACTAAAGTAAGTCTTGATTTTCAAACGGCCTATTCCATTGATAATTTAACGATATCATTTATTCATCCTACGGGAAATGGTAGCGGCTTTGTCGATCAAGTGGAATTAACTTATATCGGTGAGGCTCCTGCTCCAAAAATTCAAGAGTTTGTTCATTTTCCAAAAAGAGTTTTAAAAGAAGATCAAGGTGTGATGCAACTTTCTGATGACAAAATGAATTGGTTTCTTAATGATAAATTCGGAATGTTTATTCATTGGGGCGTTTATGCTGCTATGCCAGAAGGATCGGAATGGGTTCGACATACAGAAGCTTGGGGAGCTGAATATTACCAAAGGCGAGCGAGAGATCCATTAACAGGCTTTACCGCCGCCAAATTTGATGCAACAAAATGGGCTGATATTGCAAAAAAAGCAGGAATGAAATATATGGCACTCACTACTCGTCATCACGATGGATTTGCCCTTTTTAATAGCAAACATCCTTTTAGTTGGAATAGTCAAAAAGATTTGGGGCGAGATTTAATTAAAGAATATACCGATGCTGTTCGTGCCGCTGGTTTGCGAGTAGGATTGTATTATTCTCCTATGAGCTGGCGATACCCAGGTTACTATGATGTTACTGGTAAGGATTGTAAACCTAACGTATGGGGGTACAAAACTGCTGCTTGGCATAGAGCCGATGTTCGTGAAATGAAAGAGGAGGTTTATGAGCAAATTACCACTTTGTTCAAAGATTATGGCAAAATAGATTATATGTTTTGGGACGGTGGTTGGCTTAGTCAAACCGTGAATCGTGAGGTAGAAGAAGCGTTTTGGGATCCAGGAAAATATCAAAATCCAAAAAATGAGTGGCCAGTTGCTGAAAAATATATCACTAGAGAGGAAGGTACCGGCAAAGCTTTGGGAGTTATGGGTTTAGTTCGAAAATTCCAACCCGATTTAATTGTAAATGAGCGTTTGTCTTGGATAGGAGATGTTCACGCAGAAGAAGGAGGTAGCGCAACTTCTGGCAATATTCGTTTTGAGCAAAATGGTGAAAAATGTGTGAGTCTTCAAAAGGGAGGTTGGGGTTATAGACCCAACGGAAAAGTATTCAGCTTTAATGAAGTAGCTGTGTTTTTATCCAACTGCGTTGTTCGAAATATCAATTTGCTTCTTAATGTTGCACCAGACCGTGAAGGTGTTATACCACAAAATCAGCAAGAAGTTTTATTTCAAACCGGAAATTGGTTATCTAAAGTTGGTGAAGGAATTTATGGGACTAGAGGAGGACCTTGGCAACCGCTTTTTGGCGAATATGGTTTCACTTTCAAAAAGAATAAAATTTATTGTCATATTTATGAAGGGTATCGTGATTTGAAAAAAGGAATATTTATCACCCAATCAATAGGAAAAAATAAAGTAACCAAAGTTGTCAATCTTTATGACGGAAAGGAACTTAGTTTTACAAAAAACAAAGACAATACAGTCACTGTAAGTGGAGTCGATTATACCTTAAATCCTGCGACAACCATTCTCGAAATAACTTTGACAAAGGAATTGTATAAATGAATTTAGTATGTAATATTGCAAAAAGATTTTTGAAAAGTAAACAAACAAAATCATTCCAAGAAATGACACTAAAAAAGTACTGCTTTTATATTCTGCTTATCCTTTTTATACAAACTATTTCAGCCCAAAAGGCTTCCATAAAAGGC
>JAYVIK010000197.1:0-10526 GCA_043770265.1 Flavobacterium sp.
AAAATTAGTGCAATTCAATTTTAAATTTGATAAAAATTAGTGATAATTTGTGTAATTCGTGGCTAAGTTTTTTTTCTTTTTTTAAAAGCGAATGCCCTGAATAAATTCAGCTATAGATGTAAAAAAATTGTTTTGTATCTTTATTGGTTTTCGAAAGATTCAATTTTCTTCATAAAACTAAGCACAATATAACCTAACAAAAAGAAAATGGCTAGAATAAAAATCGAATTACGCATCGAATTGGTCAAAGCGCCCACAAATCCAAAAATAAAAGTTCCTAAAACAATCGCAATTTTCTCAGTCACATCAAAAAAACTAAAATATGTAGTATGATCTTCGGTTTCGGGTAATAACTTGGAATAGGTAGAACGCGACAAAGACTGAATAGCCCCAAGTACCATTCCAATTACACCTCCAAGAGCATAAAATTGTAAATCAATATACTGATTTTCCTTGTCTAATAAATAAGCTGCAAAACAAATAAATCCCCAAATAGCGATAGTTAATTTTAAGGTTTTTATATTTCCAATATTTTCCGAAATTCTTGAGAAAAGAAAAGCTCCAAAAATAGCCACTATTTGAATTAACAAAATAGTAATTATAAGTTGGCTTGTTTCAATCCCCAACTCTACTTTTCCGTAGATTCCAGCCAATAGAATGATTGTTTGAACTCCAATGCTGTAAAGAAAAAAAGCTATTAAAAATTGTTTTAAAGAGGTCAATTTGTTCAAACTTAACAAAACCACTTTTAGTTCTTTTATTCCTTTAAAAATAAAATCTTTTCTAGGCTTTTTATTATGAACATTAGACGGTAAAAAATGAAATGTAACTTGTGCAAATCCCATCCACCAAATGCCAACAGTCAAAAAGGAAATTCTCGCCGGCAATGTTGCATCAGTAATTCCGAACCAATCAGGTTTCATAACCATCGCTAAATTAAATGCCAATAGGAGTACCGAACCGGTATAACCAAACATAAATCCTTTGGCGCTCACTCTATCATGTTGTTCCGGAAAAGCAATTTCAGGTAAATAGGAATTATAAAAAACAATGCTTCCCCAAAATCCTATACTTGCCAAGATAGTTGCCACAATTCCAATCCAGAGTGTGTCTTGGTCTTTAAAGAAAAATAAACTCATCACAGAAAGCGACCCCAAATAACAAAAGAACTTCATAAAACTCTTTTTGTTTCCTGAATAATCGGCAATTCCTGATAATATGGGAGATAAAAAAGCAACAATCAAAAAAGAAAAAGACAAGGAATAAGATAAAAGAGAACTATTAGGCAAGGAAACACCCAGAAAATCTACTATTCCCCCCTTGTCGCTGGTCACAGACTCATAATAAATAGGAAAAACTGCCGTAGCAATGACTAAAGAATAGACTGAATTTGCCCAATCATAAAATGCCCAAGCATTGATGAGTTTAGGACTTCCTTTTGGTAAATTTTCCATTGGATTTTTTTGTTGATTCAAATATAGTTAAAAAAATTTTGCTCCAATGTACTTTTTGATTTCCTACTATTAAGAAATTGCCAAGAATTCAAATTAAAATCCTTGGCAATTTCTTAATTCTCGTGTATTTAGAACTTACACTTTTTGAATATTCAATTTACTGTTTTTTCGACTAAAACTAAAGTAAATTAAAAGACCTATAAGCAACCAAATGGTGAAATAAATCCAGTTCCAAACGCTGAGTTGTGCCATCATATACAAGCAGCAAATCAAACCCAATAAAGGAATTAGCGATAAATTTTCTTTGTAAGACCAAATCGTTAATCCTAACAAAACAATTAAGAAAATCCACATCGGAATTTTGTGTTTAAACAAATTAAAACCACTTTCGTATTTATGAGAATCTTCGATAGGTAAACCTTTTATTACTTCGGCATATTTGACATCATCCTGTTCGTATTGACTCAACATAAGTTCCAAATCTGGAGTTTCATTGGTGTTGTTTGTGGCATCCAAACGCACTAAATAATCAGATACTTTTGTGTAGTGCTCTTTATCTAAAGAAGTAATTATATCGGCCGAACTTATAATTTGAGTTTCATTAGTCAAGAAATCCATTGTTACTTTTTTGTTATACCCAAAAGAAAAAACAAGTCCAATTACAATCAATATTGGCATTACAAATTTAGAATTTATGTATGGTGTTTTGAATTTTCCTCGAGGAATATCCTTTTTATTTTGCAAAACCAAAACTCCGGCACATACCAAAACAAAGGCAAACAAAGTTCCAATACTACATAAATCAGTAACCATCGTTAAATTCAAAAACAAAGCGGGAACGGCAACCACAAAACCAGTTACGATTGTGGCATAAGACGGCGTTTTATATTTTGGATGCACTTTAGAAAACCGTTTTGGCAACAATCCGTCACGACTCATACTCATCCAAATTCGGGGTTGCCCCATTTGAAAAACCAATAAAACACTCGCCATAGCAACAACTGCACTTACAGCAATAATTCCTGACATCCATTTCAAATCTAATTTTTCGAATACAAAAGCAAGAGGATCTCCCACATTTAATTCGGTATAACTCACCATTCCCGTCAAAACTAAGGCAATGGCAATGTATAAAATGGTACAAATAATAATGGCCCACATCATCCCTTTTGGCAAATCTCGTTGTGGATCTTTGCATTCTTCGGCTGTGGTTGAAATAGCGTCAAAACCAATATAGGCAAAGAAAACTGCCGAAACTCCTTTTAAAACTCCTCCAACTCCATTAGGTGCAAATGGATGCCAATTGGCAGTATCCACATAAAAAACACCAACAGCAATTACCAAAAGAACAATACACACTTTAATTATAACCATCAAATTGCTCGCATTTCTAGATTCTTTCATGCCTCGATACACCAAAGCTGTAATCAAAATAATAATCAACAAAGCAGGTAAATCGGCAACAAGATGAAAAGAACCAAGCACTGGCGACGTTGTCCAAGCAGTATAAGAAGCTTGTAAAACTGAACTTAAATTTTCGAAAGATTTACCACCTTGCATCAAAGCTGTGGCGTCTTTAAATCCATTTGAAGCAGTTAAATAATCCATTTGAACCCATTGCGGTAAATAAATGCCGCCACTTTCGAGCAAACCTGTAAAATAATCGCTCCAAGAAATGGCGACAGTTATATTGCCAATGGCATACTCCATTATCAATGCCCAGCCTATTATCCAGGCGATAATTTCTCCAAAAGCAACATAAGAATAGGTGTAAGCACTTCCTGAAACTGGAACCATAGAAGCAAATTCAGCATAAGCAAAAGCGGCAAAACTACAGGCAATAGCGGTAAATAAGAAAAGAAAAATCACTGCTGGACCTCCGTCGGCACTGGCTTTTCCGATAGTGCTAAAAATTCCGGCTCCAACAATTGCGGCAATACCAAAAGCGGTTAAATCACTTGCTGTCAGGTGTTTTCCTAAGGAGTTATGACCATCAGATTCGTTTTTTGCTACTTGTTTTAAAATATCTTGAACTGTTTTTTTTCTGAATAAACCTGAAACTGCCATATTGTGAATTTTTTTACTATTTGTAGAAATATTGTAAAATATGCAACATTATTATAAATATGATGCGAAATATTTTGAATTTTCAAATATATAAAACAAATTCAATTTATAAAGTTTTGAAAAACAATTTTTGATGGAAAGTTTACAAGTTCAATTAAATCTTTGAAAATCTTCTTGTAACTACTACTAATCGAATTGGTTTTTATATTGTTATTGATTTTTTTCTATTAATTAATTTGGAAATTTGTACTTAAATTTGTAAAAAATTAAAAAATGGGAACGATAATTACCAATATAAAACAACTCGATTTAAAGGGAAGTTATACTTATGCCGATTATTTGCTCTGGAATTTCAAAGAACGTGTGGAGTTGATAAAAGGGAAAATATTCAAAATGAGTCCAGCACCCAATAGCTTTCATCAAGATATTTCAGGAAATATATTTTTTGAATTAAGAAGTTATATTAACAAAGGAACTTGCAAATTGTATGCAGCCCCATTTGACGTTAGATTAATTAAGTACAAAGAAAGTACGGCAGATAACCAAATATTAACGGTGGTTCAACCCGATTTGTGTATGATTTGCGACAGAACGAAAATTGATGAAAAAGGTTGCATTGGTGCGCCAGATTTAATTATTGAAATTTTATCTCCCGGAAATTCAAAAAAAGAAATGGACATCAAATATGATTTGTATGAAGAAAATGGGGTAAAAGAGTATTGGATTGTCAATCCTTCTGAAATGACAATATCCATTTTTGTTTTGCAAAACGACAAATACATTGGAATAAAACCACTCATTTTTGATAGTAAATTGCAAAGCCCCACTTTTCCTGATTTGAAATTTGCTGTAAAAAAAATATTTAAAAGCTAAAAAACAGCGGAACGAATTTATAAAGCCCTTTAAAATGGCAAATTAGCTATTTTCACTCCTCTTTCAAACAACTTCTCAAAATAGTAACAGGATGCAAGGCTTTTCTATTGGTTCCGTCAAAAATTTGATGACGGCAACTCGTTCCTGCTGCTGCGATTTCGGTTTCAGAATCGGTTGTACGGATTTTCGGAAACAAGGTGTCCTCGCCCATTTGCATACTAATGTCATAATGTTCTTTCTCATAACCAAAAGAACCAGCCATTCCGCAACAACCCGAATTATAAATAGTAACAGAACTGTTATTTGGTAAATTTAGCATAGCAAAAGTAGCTTCAACGGAACTCAAAGATTTTTGATGACAATGTCCGTGGATTTTTATGGTTTTTTCAACATTGGAAAATTGCTCGGAGTGAATTTTTCCCGAAGTTATTTCTTTCTTGAAAAACTCTTCGACTGTAAGTGCGTTTTTGGATATTTTTTCGGCTCCTTCTTTGTCTTTTGACAATCGAATGTATTCATCTCTAAATGTCAATATCGCTGAAGGTTCTAATCCAATTAAAGGTGTGTCTTCCGAAATTAAACCTTTGAAAATCGCCACATTTTTATTGGCAATAGCCTGAGCTTCTTCCAAAAAACCTTTGGAAATATAGGCTCTTCCGCTTTCTTCGTGGTTAACTATTTCTACTTCATAGCCTAATTTCGTCAATAATTCAAAGGCATCAATTCCAACAGAAACATCATAATAATTAGTAAACTCATCGCAAAACAAATAAACTTTGCCATTGATATTCTCATTGAAATTGACATTGTTATTGATTTTATTGTTATACCATTTTCTAAAAGTAATTTTGGCTAATAGCGGCACTTCTCTTTTGGGCGCCACTCCCAAACTTTTCTTCACGAAAGGCAGATTTACCACAAAATTTGTAAAACTGGGAAGCAAACTTCCCAATTGATTCAGTTTTGAATTATTAGCAAAAATTCGGTTTCGGATGGAATATCCATTTGATTTTTGGTATTGGTACAAAAATTCCGCTTTTAGCGCTGCAACATCGACATTGCTTGGACATTCGCTGGCACAAGCTTTGCAACTCACACACAATTCAAAAACTTCATAGAGTTCTTTATGATTGAATTTGTTGTCTTTTTCAGAATTTGTTAGGTATTCTCGCAAAGCATTGGCTCTGGCTCGAGTCGTATCTTTTTCGTTTCTAGTAGCGCGATAACTAGGGCATAAAGTCCCGCCAGCCGAAGGTAATTTTCTGCAATCGCCAGAACCATTGCATTTTTCGGCCAAACGCAAAACACCCAAACTGTCTGAGAAATCCTGAATCGTTTGAATATCCGGTTCTACTCTACCTGCTTCCACCCTCAGGTTTTCATCCATTTTGGAAGTATTGACGATTTTTCCAATGTTGAAAATAGCGTTGGGATCAAAAGCAAATTTTATTCTTTTTAATAATTCATAATTTTTGTTGCCAATCATAAAAGGCAAAAATTCGCCACGAACGATTCCGTCACCGTGTTCTCCACTCAGTGAACCTCGATATTTTTTTACTAAATGTGCTACTTCAGTAGCGATAGTTCTAAAAAGTACAACGTCTTCTTTTTTCTTTAAATTCAAAACCGGACGCAAATGCAATTCTCCCGCCCCAGCGTGAGCGTAATAAATCGCATCCTGATTGTATTTTTCCATCATCGCTGCAAATTCAGCAATGTAATTGGGCAAATCGCTCAATTCTACGGCGGTATCTTCGATAGAATCGGCGGCTTTATTGTCGCCAACGATGCTTCCTAAAAGTCCTAAACCCGCTTTTCGCAGTTCAATGATTTTATCAATATCGGTTCCATATAATTTTATTAAAGCGTAACCAAAATTGCCATCTTTCAAATCATCAATTAAAGCATTGGCCTGATTTTCGGCATCAATCATTGTATCTGCAGCAACTTCAAACATCATAATTGCTTTTGGATTTCCTTCAATAAAAAGTCGGTTTTTGGATTGCTCTCGATTGTTTTTAGTACAATCTAATATGGTGTCATCCATCATTTCACAAGTGTACAAATGATGTTTCATCGCCACGACTACGGCTTCTAAACTTTCCTTAATGGTATGAAAATGAGCTACCACCATAACATTATTGGCTGGTGGCAAATCATCCACTTTCAAAGTGATTTCTGTTGTAAACGCCAACGTTCCTTCGCTTCCGCAAAGTAATTTTCCCAAATTTATTGTTGGCTCCAGACCGGAAAACAAATCTGATTTCAATAATAAATCAACTGCATATCCAGTATTTCGACGATGAATTTCAGGTTTTGGAAATTCCTTGACAATTTCTTTCTGGTTTTCAACATTCGAAAGTTCGTCATAAATAGTCTTATAAATTTTGCTTTCGAGTGAATTCCCATTCGTTTTTTCGATAAAATATTTCGAAGCAATTTCGTTGAAAACTGCCAAAGAACCGTCACTCAAAATGGCCTTGATTTCGACAATTTTATCGCGTGTCACTCCGTAACGTATAGAGGTCGTTCCCGACGAATTGTTCCCGACCATGCCTCCCATCATACAGCGATTGGAAGTGGAAGTATTGGGACCGAAAAATAATCCGTGTGGTTTCAAATAGAGATTCAACTCATCCCGGATGATTCCGGGTTGAACCGTTATTGTTTTTTTTTCCGCATCAAATGAAATAATATTGGTGAAATGTTTCGAAACATCTACGATTATTCCACTTCCAACGGTTTGTCCTGCTAATGAAGTTCCGGCGGTTCTTGGCGTAAGCGAGATTTTATTTTGTGTGGCAAAGTGTATTAACTTGTCAATATCCTCGTTGGTTTTTGGAAAAGCAACAGCAATGGGAATCATTCTATAGGCCGAAGCATCAGTAGAATAGATGGTTTTATGAAGTTCATCAAAAAGAAGTTGTCCGTCTAAAGATTCGGATAATTGCTGTAATTGAAATTGGGTTGGCATAACTGGAATTATATTATGGACAAATATAAAGATATAGGGCTTCAAAATTTTATTATTCAAATAAGAAAGAAAGAAAATTTGAAAAACTGTTGAAAAAAGATTTGGCAAAGAAATTGCGACAATTAATAAAGTTGAATATTATCAAAAATTTATAGGATACATTTCACTAAAAAACTACTTTTGACTTTTAGATAATTAGATTAAAATGAATAATTACAAGTTTTTCCTATTGCTTTTTTCACTATTTTTATTATCATTTTCCAATGGAAATGCACAAGAAAAGGCAACAAATCCTAAAAATGAATTCAGAGCCGTTTGGATAGCTACTGTTGTAAACATTGATTGGCCAAAAACAGGAACGGATTCTGTTGACAAACAGAAAGCAGATTATATTGAAATTTTAGACACCTATAAAAAACTAAATTACAATGCTGTAATTGTGCAAATAAGAAGCGTTGGTGATGCTTTTTACCCAACTCCATTAGCGCCTTGGTCGCGCTATTTGACGGGAAAAGAAGGACAAGCACCACAACCTTATTATGACCCTTTGGCTTGGATGATCGAACAAGCTCATCAAAGAGGTTTCGAATTTCACGCTTGGCTAAATCCTTACAGAGCGACATTCGATACTAAAATTGAAACGCTAAGCAAGGAACATGATTTTTTCAAACATCGGGATTGGATGATAAAATATGGAGAAACTGGAAAAGAGAAATATTACTATAATCCAGCATTACCCGAAGTTCAAAGGCATCTTACAGCTATAGTGGAAGAAGTAGTTAAAAATTACGATATCGATGCCATTCATTTTGATGATTATTTTTATCCTTACCGAGTAACAGGAAAAGTTTTTAATGATTCAGCTTCTTTCAAAAAATATGCTTACAAACAATCTCTCGAGGATTGGAGACGTGACAATGTAAACTCATTTGTAAAAGGCATCTATTATTCGATAAAAAAAATCAAACCTTGGGTGCAATTTGGTATCAGCCCTTTTGGGGTTTGGCGCAATAAATCTGTCGATCCAAGAGGTTCTGATACTCAAGCCGGACAAACCAATTATGACGATTTGTATGCCGATCCTATGGCTTGGATGGAGGGAAAATACATTGATTATATGTTGCCACAATTGTATTGGAGCATCGATCATAAAACTGCTTCTTATGCAAAATTAATTAAATGGTGGGCAGATAATTCATCAAATGTAAATGTTTACATCGGAAATGGAAGCTATAAAATAAAAAGCGACTCAGACAAAAAATGGTTCGTTCCAGGCGAAATTCCCAACCAAATCGATCTAACTAGAACCTATCCAAACATTCAGGGAAATGCTTATTTTAGTGCGAAATCATTTGTCAACAACAATAAAGATGTGGCGACATTATTGGAAAATAATCAATATAAATATCCTGCTATTCCTTTACCAGTGCCAAGTTCCATTAAAATAGGACTCGAAAAACCTTTAGTCAATACTTTCACTAAAGAAGGTGATTTATACAATTTTTTGTTCAAAAAAACCCAAACAGACCAGATTCGGTATATTGTGATTTATAGCACCGAGCATCAAAGAGATTTAAACACAAATGATCCTAGCCAAATAGTTGAGAAAGTATTTATAGACGCAAAAAGCGATTCGATAAAATACTGTATTTTAAAAAACAAATTAAATAATGCTAAAAAAGTGGCGTTCACCTTTATCGACTTTTATGGCAATGAAAGCATTCCAGAAATTGTCAATTTACACACCGAAATAAAACCAAACTAGTATGAATAACTCAAAGACAAAAAATCAACCTTGGTTTTGGATTCCTTTATTAAATTTCGCATCTGGTTTTCCTTATGTTATTATTATTTCAGTTTCAGTATTGATGTACAAAAACCTAGGAATCAGCAATGAAGATATCGGGCTTTATACCAGTTTATTGTATTTGCCTTGGGTGATTAAGCCGTTGTGGAGTCCGTTTATCGATTTACACGGAACCAAACGAAACTGGTTTTTGAGTATGCAATTATTCATTTCTGTTGCCTTTCTAATTGTAGGTTTTATTATTCCTACTAGCCATTTTTTCCTTTTAAGTTTAGCCATTTTTTGGGTTGCAGCCTTTGCTTCTGCATCCAATGATGTGGCGAGTGATGGTTTCTATTTATTGGCTTTGACCAAAGACCAACAATCTTTCTTCTTAGGAATTCGAAGTACATTTTACAGAGCATCGATGCTCACCGGAAACGGATTAATTATTCTACTAGCCGGCTATTTAGAACATCAATACAGCGATAACCAAAAAGCCTGGTCTTACACAATGATTTTTGTTGGATTGGTAATGACTTTTTTAACAATTTACAACTATTTTGCCACTCCAAAAACCGAATTACCCATTGCAGTAGGAAAAACCGAAGAGAAAAATTTTGCTACCGTTTTTGCCAGTTTTTTCAAAAAGAAACAAATACGATTAATACTGGCTTTCATTCTTTTATTTCGTTTAGGCGAATCGCAATTACTCAAAATGCTAACGCCTTTTTTAGTTGATAAAACTGATGTCGGCGGTTTAGGTTTAGACACCGAAGATGTTGGAATTATTTATGGAACCTTTGGATTAATTGCGCTTACAATTGGAGGGATTTTGGGTGGAATTGCGATTTCCAAACAAGGTTTAGGAAAATGGATGCTTCCCATGATTTTAACTATGCACTTGCCTATTCTTGGTTTTGTGCTGCTAGCATTATTCCATCCCGCTTCTGTTTATTATATTTATGCTGTTGTTATTTTGGAGCAATTTGGTTACGGATTTGGTTTTGCCGCTTTTATGATGTACTTAATTTTTGTTGCCGATGGCGAATCAAAAACGTCGCATTATTCGATAGCTACAGGTTTTATGGCCTTAGGAATGATGCTTCCCGGAATGTTAAGTGGTTACATTCAGCAGTATTTGGGGTATGGTAATTTCTTTATTTGGGTGTTTTTAGCTACTATTCCTGGTATAATTTTGTCACGTTTTTTAATTTTCCCAAAGGATTTTGGAAAGAAAGAGGCATAATCGTTCTATAAAAAATAACACAAAAAGAGGAGTAATGGACAAAATTAATGGTTTTTTCTAGACCCTTTGTTCAAGTGGACATTTTTAATGGTTTTTATTTTCATTGCTTTGTTGGTTAATTTT
>JAYVIK010000198.1:0-10404 GCA_043770265.1 Flavobacterium sp.
TCTGAATCGCTTCTCCCAATTTTAGCGGTCTGGACGGGACTCGAACCCGCGACCCCATGCGTGACAGGCATGTATTCTAACCAACTGAACTACCAAACCTCTGCTTTATTACTTCACTTTGCTCTTATTTTCATAGGGGTTCAGTGAACTTGTTTGCGGTGGCAAATATAGTATAGATTTTTGTTTCTACAAGGGTTTATTCAAAAAACCTTTGATATTTTTTTTACTTATTATCCAAAGTTTTGTTTTTCAACTAAATATGTAGTCAATATTTTATCGAAACTATCGGCAACACCAACAGGAATGTACTTAATTTTGTTTTGAGAGCAGGTTAATGCTAGTTTTTTGAAGTAAGAAGTAACCCCTTTTTCGTATTCCTCCTTCAAATTATCGGCAAAAACGGTCACTTCTTCACCCGTTTCTAAGTCAATAAACTTCCTTGGAGCATTATCAAAGTCGAAATTCAATTCGGTTTTAGTGTCAATTACATGAAACAACACCACTTTGTGCTTGTTGTGTTTCAAATGTTGTAAGGCTGTAAATAACGCTTCTTCGTTTCCATCTTGAAACATATCGGTAAAAAGTATAATCATCGAACGACGGTGAATTTTCTCTGCTATTTGATGCAAATATTTTATGGTGTCAGTCGTTTTTTGAACTTTAGGACTTTCTAAGAGATTCTCAAGCGCGTTGAGTATCATTCTATGATGACGATCGCTTCCTTTTTCGGGAGAATAATATTCATACGAATCTGAAAATACGCTTAAACCCACTGCATCTCGCTGTTTCTTTAAAATATTCATCAAAACAGCTGAAGCTAAAACCGAAAATCCAATCTTGTTCTGAAAAAAATTTTCTTTGTCTTGGAGTTTTGGATAATGCATCGATGACGAATTATCGATGATGATGTGGCAACGTAAATTGGTGTCTTCTTCAAATTTTTTGGTGTACAATCTATCGGTTTTGGCAAACAATTTCCAATCAATATGCTTGGTGCTTTCGCCTGTATTATAGACTTTGTGCTCAGCAAATTCAGCCGAAAACCCGTGAAAAGGGCTTTTGTGCATGCCCGAAATAAAACCTTCCACAATTTGGTTGGCTAACAATTCAAGATGTTGGAAACTTGAAATTATTCCTATTTGTGATTCTATTTTCATATTTCAAATGTAGAAAAAGATTTGTAACTATTGCGTTTTGAATTGGGTAAAATAAAAAATAAAATTACCAAAAAAGAACAAAAACAAGAAGATTCAATTCACAAAGTAAAAATTAAGTCACTTTGAATTCCTTGAATAAGTGTGATTACAAAATTCCCAATTGTGAACTACATTTGGAGCCAGCAATTCAAGTTCTAGGTCATCAATCTCATCGGTAGGAACGCCTACAATTCTCCGCACTCCTTTTCCTCAAAAAATAAAGCATAATTCGTGTCTTGGATGAAAGTGTATGGGTAAATCTAAAATTACCTTTGAGCCTTTGCTTCACCAAAAAACTATCCTCGGAAATCAATCTGGTAATTTATTTATGGTCATCTTAAATTACGGTCAAAATCTATATACAACAATTAATAGCGATGTTAATTTCATTATTAATAAAAAATAGATTAATAAATGACAAAAATAAATTAATTTAAAATTATTAAAATAATTATATTTGTAGATATAATTAGAATTGTAAGCTTTTTAAGCAAATGCTAACTATTTTTTATCATTGAATTATCATTTTAAAACTCAACATTACCTCAACATTTCAATTATTATTAATTAATAATTGAACAGCCCGATTGAGTCTATGGTCAAACAAACCTAGGGTTTTCAATCGTTTTCGTAAAAAAGTGATTGTATAGTTTTTATAAATAATACCAATGGGAAAAGATTTTAACTTTGTTTAGAGATTATATTCAAATAATTTAATAACTAATCTAAATTTTAGAAAAATGAAATTAACAAAATTATTTATTTTTTGTTTCTTATCCGTTCTGTTTTCTGTTTATGGGCAAGCGCAAGATCTTACCATAAAAGGGAAAGTAGTTGACGAAAACGGATTACCCATTCCTGGAGCTTCCATTCTGATTAAGGGAACCACAAAGGCAACCTCTTCTGACTTGGATGGAAATTATCAATTTAAGGCCGATACAAATGGCACTTTGGTTTTTAGTTTCGTAGGCTACGGAACAGCCCAAGAAGCTATTAAAGGCAGAACAATCATTGATGTTAAGCTTAATCCAGAGTCGCAATCATTGAAAGAAGTGGTTGTTATAGGGTACGGTTCTCAAAAGAAACGCGAAGTAACCGGTGCGGTTTCTGTTGTGGACAGCAAAGCTTTAGACATTTTGAAACCCATTCGAATCGAACAAGCCTTACAAGGAACTGTTTCTGGGGTAAATGTAACCACAACTTCTGGATCGCCTGGAGCTAAATTAGACATCCGTATTCGTGGTATTGCAACCAATGGTAATGCGGAACCGCTAACAATTATTGATGGCTACATTGGAGAACTTGGATTGTTGAACCCAAATGACATTGAAACTTTGACTGTATTGAAAGATGCCCAAGCAGCTATTTATGGTTCGGCTGCTGCCAATGGAGTTATTTTAGTAACTACAAAAACAGGTAAAAAGAATTCTAAAGGGAAATTGACTTTCAATACGTATACTGGTTTTCAAGAAACGTCTAAAACCTTATCTACTTTAAATGCTACTCAATATGCGGCTTTGCTGAATGAAAGTTATGCCAATGGAGGCAGAGCATTGCCTTACCCAGTTTTAAGTTCGACTTTAGGTAAAGGAACCGATTGGCAAAATGAGGTTTTTAATAAAGGTGTCCCCATTATTAGCCACGATTTGACTTTTTCAGGAGGATCGGACAAAATTACGTATGCTGTAAGTGGTTCGCATCTAGACCAAGAAGGAATTATTGGTGGGGATAAATCAGATTTTTTAAGAAATACAGCAAGAGTTTCCTTAAATGCAGATGTTTCTGATCGATTAAAATTAAAATCGAATGTTATTTACACTTACTTCAATAGAAGAACATTGTTAGAAAATGGTAACGCCTCTGTATTATTAAATGCCGTTAACTCACCATCTGTTATTGCACCTTATGACAATGCTGGCAATTTTTCTCAATTTCCAGGCGGAAGTTTAGGAAACGAAATTATAAATCCATTGGCACAAATAAACAATACTTACAACAGTTACAATTTCAAACAAATCAGTGGGAACTTTGGGCTAGATTATAAACTGCTCAAAGACTTTGTAATATCTAGTAATTTAGGTTTTAAATCGGCAAATAGCGAAAGCAAATCCTTTTCCCCAATTGTAGAATACGGTAGTGGTAAAGTATTTAATATCCCTAGAAGCTCTGTGAATCAAAATACTGTAAATGACAATAACTATTCTTTTGATTTATTTGGAACCTACACTAAAACCATTGCTAACGATCATAAAGTTACAGCTATGATTGGTAATACCATTTTTAAAGAATATGGCAACGGTTTGGGTGGTGCAGGTTATGATGTGCCGAATAACTCTTGGGATTTTGCAGATATTGTTTTAGCTAGAGGTATCCCACCCGTGGGTTCTAATCCTTCAAGTTCTTATATTTATGACGAAAGACGATTATCCTACTTCACGAGAGTTCAATACGATTACAAAGGAAAATACCTATTGTCAGGGATGTACCGTCGTGATTCATCTACTAAATTTGGCCCTGGTAATAAAGTAGGTTACTTCCCATCGGTTACCGGAGGTTGGGTAATTTCTGATGAGAGCTTTTTCGGAGAGTCAAAAATAATCAATTTTATGAAATTGAGAGGGAGTTATGGATTAGTTGGAAACGATAAAATTCCTAACAACGGTTATATTTCTCAATTAACAGGTGAGGCTGAATATGTTTTTGATGGGTTGATTACTCAAGGTAGAGCAATCGGACAGATTCCAAATCCAAATTTAAAATGGGAACAAGGAAGAAAAATAGATGTAGGTTTGGATGTGAATTTATTAAATAACAAAATTAATATTGTAGCTGATTATTTTATTGATACAAGAGAAGATTTACTAATTGAAAAAATCCCTGTTTCAGGAATTTTTGGGGGTGCAGCTCCTGGATCTTCTAATCCTACAATAAATGCGGGTGAAGTACGAAATGAAGGTGTAGAGTTTGCCATCAATTACAAAAATCAATTTTCAGATAATTTCAGTCTCAATCTAGGGTATAATATTACTTTGCTAAAAAATAATGTAACCCAAATAAATGGTGCCGATTTTATTGAAGGAGGAGCATTTGGAATCGGACAATTAGCGCCATCAAGAATGCAAGTAGGTCACGCTATGGGTTATTTTTATGGTTTAAAAACCAACGGATTATACCAAAATCAAGCCGATATAGATGCTCAACCTTTTCAAAATGGGGTTGCTGCTCAAGCGGGTGATATTCGATATGTAGATCAAAATGGAGATGGAACTATCACTTTAGAAAAAGACAGAACCGACATTGGTGACCCAATTCCAGAAGCCACAATGGGTTTCAACGTACAAATGAATTACAAAGGCTTCGATTTTTCAATGTACACCTTTGCTTCATTAGGCAATGATATGGTTCGCAATTTCGAAAGCATTGCCGACAATGCCAACAGATTGACTTATGTTCTAGACCGATGGACAGGCGAAGGAACTAGCAATAGCGTACCACGCGTAACTACTGGTGCTAATACCAACCGATTATTTTCGGATTATTTTGTAGAAGATGCTTCTTATTTGCGAATTCAAAATATGCAATTGGGCTACAGCCTGAAGCCAGATATGATTCAGAAAGCAGGCATTTCTAAATTAAGATTGTATGTAGCGGCGAATAATTTATACACCTTTACCAAATACAAAGGCTATGATCCGGGTGCTTCTAACGGAAAACCTATTGGTGGGGGTATCGACGATGGTTTTTACCCTATCCCTAGAACCTATATGTTAGGTTTAAACATTAATTTTTAAATTTACAAAAGATGAAAAAGTATATTTATATAACATTAGCAAGTTTAGTTTTCATTACAACAGCTACTGTTTCTTGCAGCGATGAATTTGTTGACCGACCTGTTGAATACTCGATAGATGCAGAAAATTATTTTAATAGCAAATCAGACTACGAGCAAGCATTAATTGGAGCTTATGATTTATTACATTCTTCCTTTATTAATGTATTGATGGGCGAAATAGCTTCAGACAATACCTTTGCAGGTGGAAATGGACCGAATGACGTACCAGGCTATCAATCGGTTGATGATATGATTCACAATCCAGTAAATGCACAATTGAAACAATTATGGGATTGGATGTTTGCAGGAGTACAAAGAGCTAATTATATATTGGAATTCAAAGATAAAACCGATTTTGACGGTAAAAACCAAATTATTGCTCAGGCCCGTTTCCTTAGAGCTTATTATCATTTTGAATTGGTAAAATGGTTTGGTGGCATTCCAATGAACGGAGACAAACGTTTTTCTACTGGCGATGAAAAATCCATTCCACGTTCTACTGCTGCAGAAGTTTATGCAAG
Organism: Flavobacterium sp.; assembly: GCA_043770265.1. GTDB lineage: Bacteria > Bacteroidota > Bacteroidia > Flavobacteriales > Flavobacteriaceae > Flavobacterium. The sequence goes on from JAYVIK010000198.1 coordinate 5,550, forward strand.
CATAGAAGCCGATTTGCTTTATGCTTCGCAAAACTTGAGTCCAGCCGCTGCAGAAAAAGGTCGTGCCACAAGCGGAGCAGCACTGGCTTTATTAGGAAAAGCGTATTTGTACCAAGGGAAGTATGCCCAAGCAGCTACTACGCTAGAAACACTTATTGCTACAAGAAATTACCGTTTGGTTACCACTGCCGATTTAACGCCAGCCCAAATAACCGCAGGCCTTACTCCTTTTGGAAGTATTTTTGAAGAAGCAGGAGAAAATGGTCCAGAATCGGTATTTGAAATACAATATACCGATACACAAGGCGGAAGTTATGATGGTTTGCAAGCAATTGAAGGAAATGTTGCAGTAGGTTTTTCAGGCCCTTTTGGATATGAAGGCCCAGTTTTTGCAGATGGTAATAATTTTAATTTGCCAACTCCAAAAATAGTCAATGCTTTTGAAGCAGGCGATTTAAGAAAAGAGGTAACCATTTTGGATATGGCTACTTGGATTCCAGCGAATCCAGGTACAAGCTATACGAAACAAAATGAAGATACAGGCTTTTTCAACAGAAAATACATTCCAAGAAAAAGAAGAACAGAGGCTGCAGGTGATGTTAAACTCACAAGTCCAAACAATTACAGAGCCATTCGCTATGCTGATGTATTATTGATGGCAGCAGAAGCTCACAACAAAACAGGTAATGATGCTAAAGCGCAACAATATTTAAATCAAGTAAGAGACCGTGCTTTTGGCGATATCAACCACAGAATTACAGCAACAGGAAGTGCCTTAAACGATTTTATTTTAACTGAAAGAAGAATGGAATTAGTAGGCGAAGGACACCGTTTCTTTGATTTAGTAAGAACTGGAAAAGCAGCATCAGAAATTCCTGGATTTACTGCTGGCAAAAATGAATTATTCCCTATTCCTCTAGAAGAGATACAATTCGCAGCGGGAAACTGGGCTCAAAATCCTAAATATTAAAAAAGATAATTATGAAAAATATAAAATTTATTTTCGGTTTCGTATGCTTTTTGGCTATAGCCATAAGCTGCACGGTAGAAGGAATTGATGATGACACCTCATTTATAAATTCAGCCGACGCTCCTGCTAATATAGTAGCTTTTTACAATATCACTCAGGACAATTCAGGTTTGGTAACCATTACTCCAAATGGGGAGGGAACTGTTTCTTATGAAGTATATTATGGCGATGGCACAGCTACTCCAGCTGTAGTTGCACAAGGTAAAAACACTTCTCATGTTTATAAAGAAGGAACCTATACCGTGAAAATAGTAGGTACTAGTATTTCTGGAGCAAAAACAGAAGCGACTCAAACTTTGATTGTTTCTTTAAAAGCGCCAGAAGATTTGGTTGTAACTATTACCAATGATCTAGCTGTTTCTAAAAAAGTGAATGTCACTGCAAAAGCAAAATTTGCTACTATGTTTGATGTCTATTTTGGCGAAGCAGGAAATACAACACCGGTTTCAGCCAATATTGATCAAACAGCTTCTTATGTTTATAAAACTGCAGGTACATATACAATCAAAGTAGTTTGCAAAAGCGCAGCTATACAAACAACTGAAAAATCGCAGAGTTTTGTCGTGACTGCCATTCTTCAGCCAACTGCTGCTGCTTCAATTCCTCCGGCACGAATGTCCGGCGATGTAACTTCTATTTTTAGCAATGCATATACAAACGTTAATGTGACTGAATGGAATCCAGGATGGGGACAATCAACTAAATTATTTAATATTGATATAGCTGGAAATAACACCTTGAAATATGTAGATTTGAATTATACAGGAATTGTAACTGATTATGGTAATCCAACAAATCTTTCTGATAAAACATTTGTTCATTTTGACTATTGGACAATTGATGCTAAAAATTTAGCATTTAAAATTGTAAACACAAGTAAACCTGATGGTCCAACTAAAGAATCTGAAGTTGCAGTGCCTTCAATTGTCTTAGGAAAATGGGTAAGTGTAGATATTCCATTATCTAGATTTACAACTGACAGATCGGCTATTACGCAAATGTTATTCTCATCTTCTCAAGCTACTGTTTTTATTGATAATCTTTATTTTTACAAAGAGCCTTCAGAATCAATTCAAATGCCTATTAATTTTGAGTCCACGGCTTTAACTTATACTTGGGGTGGTTTTGGTGATGCTACAGCAACTGTCGTTACTAATCCGGACAAGTCGGGAGCTAATTTATCTAACAAAGTGGTTAAAATGGACAAAGCGTCTGGAGCTCAAGTTTGGGCTGGTGCGAGTTTAAATTTAGACAGTTCGGTTAATTTTACTAAAGGCACAAAAGTATCTATTAGCGTATGGTCTCCAAAAGTTGGAGCAAAAATACTATTTAAAATGGAAGATTCTAAATCTCCAAAAGACGGAAATAATAATCCATCAGTTATAGTTGAAGTGCAAGCCTCAACAACGGTTGCTAATGCTTGGCAAACACTTACATTTGATTTAACCAGTTTTCCTGCTTTTAGCTCCGCTAATTCGTATGATAGAATTATTATTTTTCCTGATTTTGGGGTTGCTGGTTCGGGTACGACCTATTATTTTGATGATATTAAACAATTTTAATAAAATAAAAAAAAATGAAAAAGATAAAATATATTACAACTTTTCTTTTAATGTTACTGATTTTCAGTAGCTGTGCAGAAGAAAATTATGAATTTGGAGACATTGATGCGCCAACAAATTTAACAATAACATCGGTACTTGTTGGTAAAGATGCCAAGAATCCTTTTGGAGATGGATCCGGAAAAGTAAATATTACGGCTAAGGCAGATAATGCAGTCTCTTATAAATTCATAGGGAATGGCGAAGAAAAAATTAGAACATCAGGATATTTGCCTTTTAGTTTTACAAAAACGGGTATCAACAAATATACTGTAACCGTTGTAGCAACGGGTAAAGGCGGTGTTAGTTCTAGCAAAACAATTGAAATTGAAGTTTTAGCGGTGTACGAACCACCCACAGAATTGGTTAAAATTTTAAATGGAAATAGTTCTAGAACTTGGCGAATAAAAGCCGAGGTGAAAGACCACTTTGGCCTAGGTCCAGTTGGCGGATTAATTCCTGTTCAATGGTATCAAGCTAAAGCAAATGAAAAATCTAATTCAGGAATGTATGATGATCGATTTACGTTTAAAGCAGATGGAACTTTCACACACAATACAGGAGCAGATGGAACTGTTTTCGGAAGACAGGTATTAATTGAGCAATTAAATGGCCCAGGAGGTACTGCTGATCTCAAAGATATTGTTCAATATCCCTTTGCAAGTTATAATGCTACGTATTCGTTTAGCGAGGTAAACACTTATGAAACTATTACTATTACTGGAACAGGATTTATTGGTTATTACACCGGTGGAAACCATCAGTATAGAATATTTAAAAGATCTGCCAACGAAATGATTCTTAGTACAGCAGATGGTAATAATGAATTTGAATGGTGGTTCATTATTGTGCCTGAATAAAATAAAAAAATTCAAAGAAGAGGCGCTAAATCATTTAGCGCCTTTTTTATAAATGCCTTTTTAATACATCTTATTATGCAAAAATCAATTTTTAAAACTTTCAGACCGCTTGTTCTTCTAATGACCTTACTTCCGATAATTTCGTTTAGCTGTTCAGACGGAGGTTCATCAACAAATACCGAAATTATAACACCTTCCAACCTAGTTGTAACATCAGAAATTGTGGGCCAGACTGTAACTCAACCTACTGGAGATGGCAGCGGAGTTTTGAATCTTACCATCAATGCCACGAACGCTACCTCTTATAAAATTTCTTATGGAGATGGAACGACTCTAGATGCTGTAAGTGGCAAAAACAACTATACTTATAAAACCGCTGGAACCTACACGTACATCATCACAGTAACAGCATTCAATGGTACAAAAAGTATTAGTTCTACTTTGTCAATACGTATAGCCACTGGAACAAGTCCAGTTTGGTCTGATGAATTTAATACCAATGGTGCACCAGATTCTTCAAAATGGAATTATGATATAGGAACTGGAAGCGGCGGTTGGGGCAATAACGAAGCGCAAAACTACACCAATCGAACTGATAACGTTAAAATTGAAAACGGTGTTTTGAAAATAATTACAAAAAAAGAAAGTTATCAAGGTAGTAATTATACCTCTGCCCGACTTAAAACTCAAGGGAAATTTTCCGTTCAATACGGAAAAATTGAATTTAGAGCCAAATTACCTGTAGGTAAAGGCACTTGGCCTGCTTTATGGATGCTTGGTGATAACATTAGCACTTTAGGTTGGCCAGCTTGCGGAGAAATAGATGTAATGGAACATAAAGGAAATGAATTGAATAAAATTCACGGCACGCTACATTTTCCTGGTCGTTCAGGGGGAAATCCTGATACAACTACTGTAACTCCAAATACCACTGCAACTACTGAATTTCACACCTATTCAATAGACTGGAGAGCGAGTACGATTAAATTTTATATCGATGATGTACTTTTTAAAACATTCACAAATGCAACTAATTTGCCATTCAACCAAAAGTTTTTCTTGATTATGAATTGTGCTATGGGTGGAAGTTTTGGAGGTACCATAGACCCCAATTTTGACTCTTCTACATTCGAAATTGATTATGTTAGAGTTTATAATTGAAAGCGTTTTTAATCAAATAAAATCAATTAATGCAATAACACATTATAAAAATTTATGCCATAAAGTTTATCGGGATTCGTTTCGATAAACTTTTTTTATTCAAAACAGGCGTAATGGACAAAATTAATGGTCAAAACGTCTCAAAGCCTTATTATTGTTAGCTTTGAAGCAAATCAAAGACTATGAATAAAAAAAGTGCTTTT
>JAYVIK010000199.1:0-10323 GCA_043770265.1 Flavobacterium sp.
GTCTTTTTTGATTTCGTCAAAAAGCTTTGCCATTTTTTCGGCTGCTTTTACATCGGCTTCGGTTTCTTTTTTATGTGACGCTTTTTCCATTCCTGCCCAAGGCAAAAAGAAATCGAAATGTTTGGGTAAGGCAGTAAAATCAATATCTAAACTATCTGCCGTTTTTGTATCTATTGCCAGTAAAGTCTGGAAATCGGTAACGATAACAAAACGCTGTTCTTGTTTGAGTGTGCTTTTTATTTCGGAAATGGCTAAATGTAAATCTTGATTGAAAACTGGTTTAAAAAAAAGCTTTTTCTTCCACGATATTTCTCCTTCAACTTTTGAGAGGTTTAGATTTCCCTTTTGCAGTCGTTTTATTGAGGCTTTTGGCAAACCATAGGCTAACAAAAATTCGTAAATGAAAGTTTCATTCGTGAAGCTTGTTAGTATATTTTGAAGGTTTGATTCTATTTGAGCGATGTTCATTTTTATTTTTTGTTTGATTCCAAACCTTTATTTTGTTCTATTTATACTAAATGTGATTTTCTTTTAACCTTTGATAATTCCTTGATTCCGAAAATATTAAAAAAGTGATTTCGTTTTTTTGAGTATTTGGTAATGATTTAAGAACCTTTTCATTTTGATAAAAGATTAGGTTGAATTTATTTACAATAATACGAAAAAGCAACGAGAAGTAAAAGAGTGAAAATGATTTTAGAGTAGGGTTTATTTCTTTTTTAAGAATAAAAGATAATGTATAGGTTTTTTTTAATCTCACTATTTTTTACTAATTTTTGGTTTGATTTAATGATTTACAAACTCTCTTCTTATTTCATTTTCCAATTTACACAAAAATTAAATCACATTCTAATCCAAAAATAGTTGCAATTATTTGTAATTAGAATAATAAATAATATTCAAACCTACGACTGTTAAAAATCACTTCCTTACGGTTTTCCTTATTTGGCGAAATTATTTTACAACTATTTTTTTTTGGGAGGTTATAAAATATTTTCAAACTCAAATTTAAGTCTGGTTTTTGTTGGGCTAAACTGATTTTTATGGCGGATTTTTTGGCATAAAAAAAAGCACTTTATCGTGAAATAAAGTGCTGATTATAATTGTATTTTTTCCGAAAAATTACCCCAAAAATACTTTCAATTCCTCGTAGGTTTTGATTTTTGTGCTTATTTTTTCTTTATTCAGCACGCTTTCAATTTGGGTTGGAATAGGTAGTTTTATGTTCAAAGCGGGTTCTACAACATCCAAAAACTTAATAGGATGGGCAGTTTCCAAGAAGATTCCATTCGCGTTTGGATGGTGTTGAAGTTCTTTTTTCAAACCTAAATAACCTACAGCGCCGTGCGGTTCTGCTATGTAGCCGTTGTTTTTGTAGATGAATTGCATCGCTTCCAAAGTTTCGGCATCGGTATAAGAAAACGAAGAAAAATCTTTTTTGAACAGCTCCAAATCGTTGTGGTACATTTCCTGAATTCGGATGAAATTACTTGGATTCCCAACATCCATAGCATTCGAAATGGTAGCTATGGAAGGTTTTGGATCGTAATTTCCTTTTTCTAAAAATCTCGGAACCGTATCATTTACATTAGTAGAAGCCACGAAATGTTCGATTGGTAAACCTAATTTTTTGGCAATAATTCCGGCACAAATATTTCCGAAATTGCCACTCGGACAAGAAAATACTAAAGGTTTGTTTTGTGATTTCAATTGTTTGTAAGCAAAGAAAAAGTAAAACATTTGTGGTAACCAACGGGCAATATTAATCGAATTGGCGGAAGTCAAGTTGTGGTGCGCCAAACTTTCGTCCAAAAACGCTTTTTTGACCATATCCTGACAATCATCGAAAAAACCTTCTACTTCCAATGCTTTGATGTTTTGTCCCAAAGTGGTCAATTGTCGTTCTTGAATGTCACTCACTTTTCCCGAAGGATAAAGAATTACAACTTCTACGCCTTGAACTCCTAGAAAACCGCTTGCAACAGCGCCTCCTGTATCACCAGAAGTGGCAACCAAAACGGTATTTTTATTGTCTTTTTTATCTTTGTTAAAGAAGGCCAAACATCGTGACATAAAACGAGCGCCAACATCCTTGAACGCCATTGTTGGACCGTGATACAATTCCAAGGCATAAATTCCCTCTTCCACTTTTACAGTTGGAAAATCAAAACATAAAGTTTCGGCTATGATTTCTTGTAGAATTTCACTTGGAATTTCTTCACCCACAAACTGTTTGATGGCTTCGAAAGCGATTTCTTCATTGCTCAACTTTTCGATATTCTCGAAAAAATCAGCCTTTAATGGAGTGATAGATTCTGGAAAATACAATCCTTTATCGGTGGCTAATCCTTGTATTACCGCTTCTTCGAAAGAAACTTTTGGGGCATTGTGGTTTAAACTGTAGTATTTCATTTCTAAATTTTAGATTTTAGATTTTAGATTTTAGATTTTTCAGCAATTTGCCATACATCTGGAATCATAAATCTAAATAGTTTTTATTCTTGTATTTTATTTTTTAAATCCATTTTGGAATGCAAAAATCAACTAATTGTACTTCGTCGTCATCAGTAATACAGCAAAAAATGATAAATTGTCTAGTCTCACTATCGCCAAACCGATGTTTGGTTATTAGTTGTTTTCTCATTTTGAGCCAATTGTAATTTGAAATAAACTTACTGTTGCATTGTCATAATGAGCTGGTAGTCCTTCTGTGTTTTTAAGTTTCAATAATCCTAAAAAGTCAAAACCACATTTTTTATAATAATTAATTAGTCCTGGATTGTCGCCAACTGTATCCATTCTTACAAAGTTTTTTTGATTTTTAATGCTATATAATTTAACCCATTCTACAATTTCTCCCACTAAATTCTGTCCTCGAAAATCAGGGTTGGTTGCAATTCGATGAATATAAACTGCTGGGTCTTCGTTTTTTTCTTCCCAAATTTGAGGGTCATCAAAAGTTGTTGCCCAAATGCAAGCAATTTTTCCATCTGCAACAATTTTCCATTGTCTTTTTTCAGAAATTTCAGTTTCAATAAGTTCTTTATCAAACTCTGGCCAATGAACAGTGAACCTTGTTTTTTGAAAGTCTACAGCAGTTTTATAAAGACGGAAAATTTCGTCTATGTCGCTACTGTTACTATTTTGAATTTGAAAGTTCATTTTCTGTTTGTATTATTTATATCCTTTCAGTTTTGTAAAGTGTTGGGTTAACATATTTCTAGCTTCTTATAACACACTTACCCCATCCGCATTCACTTTCGAAACGTGAATTTCATAAGGCAAATTGATTTCGTCATACACTTTACTCATTGCTTTGGCGATTTTTTCGGCAGTTTCCTTTCCTTTGCTTAACGCAAAAATAGAAGGACCTGAACCTGAAATTCCACTACCTAAAGCTCCGTTTTCGTAAGCAGTTTTCTTAATTAAATCGAAACCAGGAATCAGCATACTGCGAACCGGTTCGATGATTTCGTCGTGTAAGGAACGTCCAATCAATTCGTAATCATTGGTATATAATCCAGCGATTAAACCTCCTACATTTCCCCATTGTGTGATGGCACTTTTTAGGGAAACGGTTTGTTTTAATACCGAACGTGCATCCGAAGTTTTCAACTCAATTTGAGGATGAACCACCGTAGCATACAATTCGGATGGGCTGTCAATTTTGATAATATCCAAAGGATTGGAACTTCTTACCAAAGTAAAACCGCCCAATAGGCAAGGTGCAACATTATCGGCGTGGGCATTTCCACTGGCTAATTTCTCGCCTTGCATCGCAAATTTCACTAATTCTTTTCTTGTAAATGGTCGACCTAACAATTCGTTGATTCCAAAAACTGCTCCTGCAGAACTGGCAGCACTGCTTCCGATTCCGCTTCCGGCTTTGATGTGTTTGTAGATTTCAATTTCAAATCCGAAGTCGGTTTCTACTTCTTCTAACATCGCCAAAGCAGCAACACCAGCCACATTGTTTTCGGTTTCCAAAGGTAAATTAGCACCTACAATTTTAGTAATGCGAACACCTTTTACATCCGATTTTCGAATAATCATTTCGTCACCTGCAGTAGCTAGACACAATCCTAAGACATCAAATCCACAGGAAAGATTGGCGATGGTGGCAGGGCAAAATAGTTTTATTTCATTCATAATTTTATTTTTTCGTATTGTAGAGACGTTGCAATGCAACGTCTCAACCGCAACGTCTCTACAATGGTCATTTATATATTCCCCACACGAATTACATCGGCAAAAATTCCCGAAGCTGTTACCGCAGCACCCGCACCAGCACCTTTTATCAGTAATGGTTGGTCGATATAACGGTCGGTGTAAAATTGAACGATATTGTCTTTTCCTTCCAAATTATAGAACGGACTTTCTTTTGGGATGAATTCCAATCCCACGCTGGCTTTTCCGTTTTCGAAAGTGGCAACGTATTTCAAACGACAATCTTTTGCTTTGGCTTCGGCCAATAAATTCTCGAAATGCACCGAATTTTTTATCAATGATTTGAAGAAATCTTCGTTGTTGGTTGTGGCTAAACATTCTGCTGGCAAAAACGATCTGTTGGCAATGTCTTCGATGTCAAATTGATACCCACTTTCTCGAATCAGAATCAGAATTTTTCTGGCAACGTCAACACCGCTCAAGTCAATTTTTGGGTCTGGTTCAGTAAATCCTTGCACTCCCGCTTCTTTTACCACATCGTGGAACGAATTATTTTCGTCAAAATTGTTGAAAATAAAGTTCAAACTTCCCGATAGGACCGCTTGGATTTTATTCACTTTATCGCCCGATGCAATCAAATGTTTTAAAGTATCAATAATTGGTAAACCTGCACCTACATTGGTTTCGAATAAGAAAGGCGCATTGTATTGGCGGGAAAGATTTTTTAGTTTTTTATAGTTTTCATAAGCGGATGAACATGCAATTTTGTTACAAGTTACTACGGCAACATTTTGTTTCAAATACTGTTCGTAGGTTTCAGAAACCGCTTGATTGGCTGTAATATCCACAAAAATACTGTTGCGTAAATTCAGCGCTTTTACCTTTGCAATAAAGGCTTCTTTGTCGGCAGTTGCTCCATTTTCTAGGAGTGATTGCCATTCTTTCAAAGGGATTCCGTCTTCGTCAAAGTACATTTTTCTGGAATTGGAAACGGCTACCACTCTCAGGTTTATTTTTAGGTTTTCTTTTAGAAATTTCTTTTGTTGGTTGATTTGTTCGATGAATTTTTCGCCTACGTTTCCAACACCCATTACGAATAAATTCAGCTGTTTGGTATTTTCTTCGAAGAAGTTTTCGTGAAGTGTATTCAATGCTTTTTTCACGTCTCTTTCGTTGATAACCGCCGAAATATTTCTTTCCGAAGCACCTTGTGCAATAGCTCGTATGTTGACATTGTTTTTACCCAAAGTGCTAAACATCCGACCGCTCAATCCTTGGTGATTTTTCATGTTTTCGCCAACCAGAGCAATGATGCAAAGATCTTTTTCGACAATGCAAGGATCGATTTTGTTTTGCGAAATCTCCTGTTGAAATGCTTTATTGATGGCATTCTCCGCTTTGTTAGCATCATTATTTAAAATTCCAATGCAAATAGAATGTTCAGATGATGCCTGAGTGATAAAGATAATGTTGATGTTTTCTTGCGACAAGACTTCGAACAATCGTTTAGAAACTCCAGCAACCCCAATCATTCCAGAACCTTCTAAAGTAATTAAAGTAATTTTATCGATATGAGTGATTCCTTTAACTGGATTGGTATGCGAATTGTCTTGGTTGGAAATAAAAGTTCCGTTGGCTTCAGGTTCGAAAGTGTTTTTAATCCAAATGGGAATATTTTTTTTGAAAACCGGTTGGATAGTTGGTGGATACAATACTTTTGCTCCAAAATGCGACAACTCCATCGCTTCCTGATAGGAAATGTTGGCAATAGGTTGGGCTTGGTTTACAATTTTCGGATTTGCAGTAAACATTCCGTTTACATCAGTCCAGATTTCCAATTCAGAAGCATCTAACGCTCCTGCTAAGATTGCTGCGGTATAATCGGAACCACCACGCCCTAAAGTGGTTCCAATTCCTTCTTCGGTCGAAGCAATGAAACCAGGCATTACCACTATTTGAGATTCATTCGACACGAAATAATTTGCGATTAATTCATTAGTCACTTCAAAATTCACAACAGCTTTACCAAAGTTATTGTTGGTTTTTATGAGTTCGCGACTGTCTTTGTAACCCGAATTTTTATGTTTTTGTTTGAAGGCTTCTGCAATAATATAAGAAGATAATAATTCGCCAAAACTTAGAATAGTATCGGAAGTTCTTGGGGATAATTCGCCTAAAAGGAAACACCCGTCCAATAAAGTTTCGAGGTGATTGATGATTCTTTTGATATGACTTAGTAAACCGCTTTGTTCGCTAACAGGAATTAATTCTTTGATAGCGTCTAGGTGTTTTTTCTCTATTTCGGCTACAATTTCTTTATAACTTTCGTCGTTTGAAGCTGCTTTTTGAGAAGCAAGAACTAATAAATCGGTCACTTTGGTAAAAGCCGAAACGACTACAATAAGTTTTTCTTGTGCTGATTTTTTGATCACTATATCTAAAACCAATTTTATGTTTTGGGCATTGGCAACAGAAGTTCCGCCAAATTTTAATACTCTCATTTTTATATTTTTATTTTTGAATGCAACTATTTTTTATACACCTATGAACTCTCTTCATTTAGAAAAAAGCATGTAAACTGGATTATATGTAAAATTTTTACCCCTAAAGGGTAGTGGTAGTTGTTGTAGTAGTGAAAGTAACAGCAAACACAACTCTAGTTGGAGTTGTTATCGAAGAATGATATATTTTGTTGTTTTTCATAATTATTTTTCAAAAGTACAGTTTTTAATAAAATAAAAAAAAACTTTATTGCTGTTTTTGCGAATATTTTAAGAAACCTATGTCTTAAAAATGAATAAATAAAATTTTACCATTAAATTTTTGTTTTTTAATATTGGTTTGTAGAATTTTAAACCCTCATAAGTTATAAAACAAATGGATACTACATATTAGGTAATACAAACATCTTTATAGAAACTGATAAAATTGTTTCGGGTGGCAACTTTCGCGGACAACCTTTAGCTTTTATGGCAATAGCTTTAGCAGAATTGGGTAGTGTTTCTGAACGAAGAACATTTCAATTTATTTTGGGTTTGCGCAATCTTCCTGCTTTTTTAGTCGATAATCGGGGTTTGAATTCGGGTTTAATGATTCCGCAATACACCGCAGCAAGCATTGTAAGCCAAAACAAACAATTGGCAACACCAGCAAGTGTAGATAGTATCGTGTCGAGCAATGGACAATAAAATCATGTGAGTATGGGTGCCAATGCGGCGACCAAAGCGTTGCGATTGATGGGAAAATTAGAAAGAATTCTTGCCATTGAATTAATAAATGCCTTCCAAGCTATTGAATATAAAGATTTTTATAATCTAGTGAATTTATAGAACAGTTTTTGAAATCGTATCGTTTAGAAGTGCCTTTTGTAAAAGAAGATAGAATTTTGCACTATGATATTCAAAAAACGCTTGGTTTTTTGAATAGTTTTCAAAAGAAAAAAATGTTAACAATTACCTAACATTGGCACAAAATAAAGAAGTAATTTTGTGCTGTAAAATTAAAATTTTTTATAATGTCTCTAAATAGTATTTTTCAATTTTTCGTTCCTAAAGACAAAAAATTCTTTCCTCTTTTTGAGGAAGCTTCTTCAAATCTGGTTCAATTAGCTTCAATTTTACACGAAGCAGTCAACCTACCATTGAAAGAGAGAGACATTCTTTTTTTAAAAATTGATGAATTGGAGCAAAAAGGCGAAGATATTACTCGTTTGACCAATCTAGAATTGAGTAGAAATTTCATTACACCATTCGATAGAGAAGACATTCATTCCTTAATAACTTCAATAGATCGGGTAGCTGACAATCTTCACGGTGCATCAAGTAGGATGAAATTGTATCAGGTTGCTAAGATTACTAAATCGATAAGAAAATTAACCGAAATTAATCTTGAGGCTTGCCAAAATATTGATGTTGCTGTAAAAGAGTTGAGGAATTTGCAAAAGATGAAGAATATTACTGATGCTTGTTCAAAGATTAATAAACTCGAAGCCAAATCTGATGATGTTTACAATAAAGCAGTTTCAGAGCTTTTTGAGAATGAAACAGATGTAAAGAACATTATTAAATACAAAGAAGTATTATCAGTATTAGAAACTGCAACCGACAAATGCAAAGGTGTAGCTGGTGTTTTGGAATCTATTTCTGTAAAACACTCCTAAAGGTTTCAAAGCGTTTTCAATTTTTCAATTAAAATTATGGAATTTACATTACTTATTGTAATAATAGTGTTGGCTTTGATTTTTGATTACATCAATGGATTTCATGATGCTGCCAATGCCATTGCTACGGTTGTAGCCACAAAAGTACTTACCCCTTTTCAAGCAGTTCTCTGGGCTGCTTTTTTTAACTTTCTAGCCTACTGGGTTTTTGGTTTTGGAGTAGCGGATACCGTTGCCAAAACTGCTCACACTATGGAAATTAATTTGATAGTTATACTTGCGGGTGTAATTGCTGCTATTTGTTGGAATTTATTGACTTGGTGGCTGGGAATTCCATCGAGTTCCTCGCACACTTTAATTGGTGGTTTTGCTGGAGCGGCGCTAGCTCACGCTATTGCAGTTCACGGTTTTTCGAGCTATGAATTGGCCGACGGCACCACTTCGCATTGGTACAATATTGTTAGTTGGTATAAAGCGGGTAAAGATGGTGGAGTCCCATCAGGAGTTGTAATTGTAATTGCTTTTATTGTTTTGGCTCCCCTTCTTGGAGCGATTGCCTCTTATTTAATTTCTATTTGGTTATTAAGTACTTCGAAGAAAAGTATTCTACCAAAGCTGTTTACATTGACCATAATGGTTTTAACTATTATTTTTGTTTATTACCAAATGGTTCCTTTTGAGGATATTATAAAACCACGATTTGATTCCCATTTTTGGAGTGTTATATTTGAGGCCCATAATATAAAATGGTTTTTGGTAGCGTTTATAATATTGTCTGTTTCCTTGTTCGCTTTGATATTTAGTAGTTTAAACCTTTATCAAGCGGATGCAGCTTTAAAAAAAATGCAATTAGTATCTTCTGCTGCCTTTAGTTTGGGTCACGGTGGGAACGATTCACAAAAAGTAATGGGTATTATTGCAGCAGCTGTTGCTGTATATATTCAAACAAGTGGAGTTTCTCAAGAAAGTTTACCAAGTTGGTTGGATGTTGTGCTCCCTAAAGATGATGGAACTTTTAGAATGCCTGATTGGATTCCTCTAGCGTGTTATTCTGCTATTGCGGCAGGAACATTGAGTGGTGGTTGGAAAATTGTAAAAACAATGGGTTCCAAAATTACAAAAGTAACTTCATTTGAAGGAGTTGCTGCTGAAACTGCTGGAGCTTTGACGCTATATTTTACCGAGCATTTAAAAATTCCAGTTAGTACAACTCATACTATTACCGGTTCCATAATTGGGGTTGGATTAACAAAACGTGTTTCTGCAGTTCGTTGGGGTGTAACTGTGGGGCTTTTGTGGGCTTGGGTACTTACCATTCCTGTATCGGCGGTATTGGCTGCTTTGGTTTATTATATATTGAGTATCTTTTTGGGATAGAAGTTTTTGATTTTTCAATTAGAAAAGATATTTTCTAAACCATAGAGAGTTATGGGTAATTTTGTCTTTTAATGGGCGAATTATAAATCTTTTAACTAAATATAGATAACGCAATAAATAATTTCATAACTTTGTGAATTGAAAAATACAATGACAAAAAAAATTCACATAGTATTCCTTATAGTTACAATTGGTTTCTTTTTGATGCCATCGTTAATCTATGCTTGTGAAATGAAATCTGGAAAATCATGTTGCAGTAAAGAAATGTCTTCTTCTAATGATAAAAAGGCGGATTGTTGCAAGAAAAGCAATCCTTCTGAAAGTAAAGACAAAGATCACGATGGTGGTTGCAACGGTAAATGTGGTCATTCTAATTGTGTTACTACTTCAACCCAATTCAGCGTTACTTTTTTCGAAATAAAATTCAATAACAATAACTTTGATTTTTCTGTCGAAAAACCAAAATTTTATCATTCAGAAACCTTTATTTCTTCAGGTTTTACCTCTGTTTGGCTTCCGCCAAAAATAAAATAATTTAGAACTTTCACAGCCATAAAACTGTCTTGTCGAAAACAAATACTTTGTTTTCAAAATTATTTATTTACAAAAAATTAAAATTT
>JAYVIK010000200.1:0-3613 GCA_043770265.1 Flavobacterium sp.
AATTCCTAAAAAATGTAAATGTAAAGAAAAAAATTGCAATTATTTAGGTTTTTAATAATTATAATTATGCGAAAACTGACTATAGGATGCGCCACTCATGACGATTATGATGGATTATACTTCACGATCCAGAATATTCGAATGTTTCATCCTGAAGTGTTGGACGATATCGAATTTGTTATTATAGACAATAATCCGAACAGTAATCACGGAAAATCCAACAGGAAACTACTAGAATGGATTAAAGAGCCTGTTCAATATCTCCCATTCACCAAATATAAATCAACATCCATCAAAAATAAGGTGTTTGATCTTGCAGATACTCCATATGTCTTATGTCTAGATAGTCATGTGTTGGTCCAACCCGGCGCAATTAAAAAACTTATCGATTTTTACGACTCCGGGAGAGACCATGGAAACTTACTACAAGGACCACTCTTATATGATGATATGATAAGCATATCAACACACTTTGATTTGAAGTGGCATGGATATATGTGGGGTCAATGGGGAACCGATCCTAGAGGTTCTGATATTAATGGAGAACCATTCGAGATTATAGCCCAAGGTATGGGACTATTCTCATGTCGTAAGGGTTCTTGGTTGGGGTATAATAAAGAATTTAGAGGATTTGGGGGGGAAGAAGGATATATACACGAAAAATACCGCAAAAATGGTAGAAAAACATTATGTTTACCATTTTTGCGGTGGTTGCATCGATTTGAGAGACCGGAAGGTATATCTTACCCTAATAATCTCCAAGAACGATATACAAATTATCTTATCGGGTTTCGAGAGCTTGGGTTAGACACCAAAGAACTTGAGGAACACTTCAAAGATGTTATTTGATAAGAAAATTAAGAGAAAAAATACTCAAAATTAAATGAGGCCAAGCTCGATCTCACATTTTACGTCATGTAACATGCTAACCGAGCGTTCTTCCATGTATTTCTCGATAGCATTAGGTTTA
Organism: Flavobacterium sp.; assembly: GCA_043770265.1. Taxonomy (GTDB): domain Bacteria; phylum Bacteroidota; class Bacteroidia; order Flavobacteriales; family Flavobacteriaceae; genus Flavobacterium. Next base: position 971 of record JAYVIK010000200.1, read on the forward strand.
ATCAATAAAGATGCATTATCTAATCCCAATTGTTCAGCTTTCTCGCGAATAAACTCAAATGCTTCCACTAAGCAAGCCCATCTCGTAAATTCTGTTGCCGTCATCGTCTCCATTGACCCATCTCCTCGTTCTATTGCCACTGTCATATGCGTTTATTGTGGACTAGTGTTTAATCAAATAGATTTCTGATCTAAAGGTTCGGATATCAACACTGTATCATAGTTGATATTGACCTTGTAGTTGCATTTACATTTTTCACATTGAACTTCATTGTCCGTATTGGGAGTGAATAGTCCTTTAAAGGTGTTCCCTCCGCAGACACATGGTAATTCGACTAATTGGGCATCAAAAATACCTTCGTATTCATTAATCACATCCAATTGTTCGGCATTTGCGGCTTCCAGCTCGGTCACAGAGTCGATTAACATCTGAGTAGCATCATCGATCTCTGGAACTGGATCATTTAGGTATAAAAATGAGAATATTCCAGACGGAATGATCAAGACTAGGGGAAATAGTTCGATAAATCTCAATCCAAATGCTCCAGAGCATGAAAAAAGTGTTAATAGTGTAACCCAAAGGCTGAAAATAATCGATCGTCTTTTCCAAACTGTGTTCATATGGCACATATTAGCAGCTTTTTTTGAGAAGTCAATGGGGGATATCTCTCGATATGTCTTTAAACATTTCATATAATTCAGACTGGTCGTAACCATCATTCGATCCATTATGTGAACCTTGTTGATCTACCCAGCTATATTTAAATCTGTTCGACAACGCATCACGAACAATAATGATTCTTTCCAATCCACTTTTGATAAATTGTTCCGAATACAATTCAAATAATGCATTTTGGTCCTTTAAATTGATTTTCATATTAATAAAGTTCTTCTTCCATCTTTTCGTCCTCGATATCGTCCATCACATGCTTAGAACCGATAGTATACTTCTCTAGTGTATAATCAACATTCTGCATTAGGTATAAAACCATCTTCTCTGTGTTCTTTTTAAGCTTCAATAGTTCTTTTTTATGTTCAACATCTTTGGTTTTTAAGATATCTTCAATACATTTGGCTGCTTGCATCCCATTATCAACCATTTGACCGAAGTAAGTTGGGAGATTCTGCATTTCATACGGTAATGCGTTAGGGCCAGCATGGGTTTCCCGCTCTTCTTTCTTATATTTTTTCATCTGTGCGGACACATCGAGATCATGATCGATATCGGACGATGCGAATTTTGTTGAATATGGTGATTCTCCTTTAGCTGCCATAGGATTATTTAACATAATTGACTAAATATACCTATGAGTCTTTTTGCTAAAAATTTCATGACCGTCCTACGCGAAGCCGATACTGCCGATAATGAGCGCAAGGCTATGGAAGCATCATTAGATGATGGGACCAATCCCGAAGATTTTGATATTGATATGACGCCTTCAGTCAATTCAGAAGTTGATATGGCATCCAAACAAGCGGCTGATGCAATGTCCCAAAGAAATCAACAAATGATTGATGAGCTTCAGGGGTGGATCGATGATATCGAAACTTTCTTGAAACGGATCAACAGTGAAGATCCTAATTCTATCCAATCGAAACTCGCTGCTGCTGAACCAGATACTGTGATGGATAAGATGAAGCAATCCCAACAAACTAAACTCAGTCGAGTGGCTGGAGAGTTGGCATCCATACATCAGAATTTCTTAGGATTTATGAGTCAGACGGCTAATTCACGTTATAAATATGTTGCGATTCCATTAGCGTTTGGGCTGAGTCTATTTCAAATGGGTGTGGGATATTTTAGTTAATATTCATATCGACGCAATTTAAAACCAAAAAAATCCAGTAATTAATTACTGGATTTTTTTTAATACCGACATCTATCAAACTCCCGAACATATGATATATCACTAGGATTTATCGATTTGTGTATAAATCCAGCAACATATTCGGGAGAACGTTCACACATTGGATCGTAATATACTCCAGCTTGATGTGGAAGTTCAATTTTCAATAATACCATATTAGAGTTTTTCCAATTTTGAATACTTCTAGTGTTATTCGTCTTGTATAGATATTCATTTTTCTTTTTAAACAATTCAGCAGCTAGTGTATTCAAACGAACATCATTATCGCTCTCGGCATATATCACAAATATCCTATCGGAAGGATATCGATATGTGGTGGTAGTCCCTTTCGGACCCAATCCTATCTTTTTTATATTATCGATATTCTGGGAGTTGGTTATATGATACCATGATCCTTTAGTGTGATTTTTCAAATTGACTTTGTCTGGATATTTCATTTCTATTGAAATGATCATCCGATTTGATGGCTGATCATTGGTTTGACCTATAAAATATCCAAACTTAAATAACCACTGATCTAAATCTTCAACGAACTGTTTTTTAGTGCTATATCCTATATCAAACAACACTTTGAAAGATGATTCGTCGAAATTGGGACCGATTTGAATGGTATCTAGGCGTTTTTGAATATGGTTGCGAACAAAATCTAACGGATATGATTTCACTAGTCCCTCTTCGAGATAAAACGAATCGTCTAATTCTAAAGATGGACGCTGATTTAATAGAAATAATGTTTTAAAATCTAGCATGAAATTATTTAATCATCATTTTCAACA
>JAYVIK010000201.1:0-10206 GCA_043770265.1 Flavobacterium sp.
TTCCATCAGTGATATTGTAAGCTTGTCCGTAGGAACTTGGAGGTGCATCTATAGCACAAATAATTGCCTCTATAACATTTCGGACACAAGTAAAATCGCAGCTGTTTTTGCCGTTTCCTATAATTTTCAATTTATTCTGTTTATAAGCTTCGAGTATTCTAGGGAAGATAACTGTATCTTCTGCTCCAATAATCGCTCTTGGTCGCAAGGCAATGGTTTGAATCCCATTGCCATTGGCATTCAAAACGTAATTTTCGGCCATTAATTTTGTTGTTGCATAATGATTGACTAGCGGTGTTGGCAATAAGTCAGATTCCTTGATGTTAAATCTATCTTTAAAGTTAAAATATATACTAGGAGTTGAAATAAATATAAATTTTTTCACGCCATTTTTTATGCTCGAATCCAATAATGTTTTAGTGGCAACATAATTAGATTGGTAAAATGAAGAATATTTTCCGAATGGAGCCGAAAGGGCTGCACAATGCACAACTATGTCGGTATTTTCGGTTATTTTTTCACAAAAATCAGGCAGCAGTAAATCCCCAGCAATAAATTCACATGGGTATGCATCAAATTCTGAAGCCCGATGTTTTCTTCTGGAAGTTGCAATAATTTGATGGTTGCCGAAATGTTCTGCCATAAACTTGACAGTTCTTCCACCAAGAAAGCCGGCTGCCCCAGTAACAACAATCCTATTTTTCATGTCTTAATTAATAATTAAAAATAACAGTTTGTTAGCGTAATTGCATGTACTAAATCGACAAACAAAATTGCCCCCCATTTTCATAATAAAGCAAATCAGTAATTTTTTTGCACTGTATTTGCGCTTCAAATATACGACCTTAAATAGGTAACTGAGACAGTTTTAGGAATTCTTTACTTGCAAACAGCCCTGTAAATATTTTATTAAAACCACATTCAACTTTTGAGATTTTAGGCTTCAAATTTATCTTGATGAATTATTTATTGAACCAAAGTGAAATAATTACAATTCGTATTTTTCCATTAAAGGCACACCAATTTTATTTGAAATAAATTGTAGTAAAATCATAGTGATTTTTCTTTTTGTACTCAAATGTTTCGTGTAAACTGCAGAGTATTCGATAGAAGGTTCACCGCCTCTCATCCTTTTAAATTTGGGTGCCCCAGAGCTTAAGTTTAATAATAAATTACTTTTGAATTTGTATAACAAGGCAAGTTGAGCGGCGTGAATATAAAGGCCATCCTTTTGAGGTGCAGCAGTATCAAAGCCAACTAAAGGGGAGGTAATAGTGTTTTCGATAATAAATAAACCTGAAAAAGATTTAAGAATATTTTCGGAATTTTTATAGCCTTGAAAGTAAACAATGCCATAGTAATAACAAGTTTTAAAATATTTCAAAGTAAATTGTGGGTTGTATTTAGAATATTTTTCCAAGTAAAGCATCTGATACAGTTGAAGTGCTTCTTCTAAAAAAGGTTCCATTTCGGCGTGATCAATATAAGTTAAATTTTGCTTCTTGATTAATGTAAGGTCGTGCTTGTTGTTTTTGTGCTTTAACCAACTTTCTTCCGTAAGATCATAAATATAAACCTGCCTACTCCCAATGAGTAAATAATTATTTTTTTTGAAAATATTTAGTAAATGCTGGTGTTGAAATTGATTCAATGATCTAAAAATGATAGCATGATTAGGATATTCTTTTTTTATGAAGTTCGTAATTTTGGCAATCTCTATTCCACTCCATTCGGGATATGGGTTTGTGGATAAAAGGAAATTATTGATGTGGATGTTTTTATTTATTTGCCCGTATCGCAACCATTTTGCCAATAACCTAATAATTAGAAGTAATGGATATTGAATTAGTTTACTATTTATTTTTTGCTTTAATTCATCTTTAGAATAAAGTGCGTAAGCGGTGTAGGGTGAGCAAACAAATGAAGAATCCCACTCCGTATTATTTATAGTTACAGGAAAATAAATACCGTCAGCGACCTTCAAAATCCTATATTCAGTTTCAACATTTGAAATAAGCTCAGTAGATTTATTTTCAGTAAATGCTTTTGAAAACGACTTCATCAATCCTATGGGCAAATCCTTCCAATGAACCCATTCAATTTTTGTTTTCATTCCATTCTATATTAAAAGTTGTAGCTTCGAGCCAAGAAACACGCTTGGTGAATTTTATGTAAGTGATTTCGATTAAACTTAATATTTGAAAGAAAAAAGGTTTTAAATCATTCCATTGGAAAATAATGTCTTTCGATTTCCATACCCGTTTTTTGAAAAATGGAATAAAATGTAAGAACAACATAGCATACTTTATAGAAAACTCTTGATTGTTATGACCTACATAAGTATCTGTACCTAAAAAAGCTTCTGCTAAATGGGTATTAATGAGATGCGCCCCGCTTGTTCCTCTTGGGTTGCATTCGATAAAATAAGGTGTTTCATTTACATCTACAATGACATCAAAACACAATTGTCCGGTATATTTAATTTGGCTCCCCATTGTTTTTACATATTCAAAAACCAGTTCGTTTTTAATAGGTTCAAAAAAAACGCCGGCGCCTTTACCAGCTCTGTAAAGAGGATGATAAGCCGCGTAAGCCTTTAATTGGCCTTCGTCCCAAACAGAGTAGATGCATATTTCTTTTCCAACGATACATTTTTGTGCAATCCAGCGGTTTTTATCTGTATCCTTAAAAAAAGTTTTAGACAATTGCTTTCGGATGATTACAGAAGAGGCAAAGCGCGAATATATAGGCTTAAATACATATTTGTCACTATTATCCCAATCCATAAATTCACGAATCAAAATAGTTTTAGGAATAGGAAATCCGCTACGGTTAAACTGAGCAAATCGCAATTTGTTGTGAAGTTCAAGAATCAACTTGTGATCAGCTGTCCAAACTTTACAAAGAAAAGACCCAAGGTGTTCAGCCACAAAAATAGCCTCTTCACAAGTTGGAATAAAATGATCTACCCGTTCAGCACGAATAATTTTCTGAATTTTTAATACAAACCCTAAATTATCAAATCTAGGTGAAGGAATAACATAATATTTACTGACACAATTGGACCACCTTGCAATCGTCAAGTGCAAACAATCGATCATAATAACCCGATGACCCGCTTTATGAAAACTTCTTGCCATTTCCAATGCGATCGGAGCTCTAGCACCACTGATTAAAATTGTTTTACTAAGATTGGTCATTTCTATTGAAACTGGGTTGCGAACAAGAGTGAAAACTAACGAATTGATTATTGTTTAACTAATGGGCACTTTCGAATTTGCCAAAAGTATTCATTTTTTAGTCGAATTCTAAGTTACACATTCACTCTTACCACAATCGCATCATTCTCCCTCAATTCTAGTCTTTCAAAAACTACCACCGTTTTATCTTCTACGGTTGCAAAAGAAGCTTCCACCGTTTTTTTGTTGACCACAACTGTAACAGCGTTGGCTCGTTTTCTAGTTGGTAAAACCACTTCTATTTGTTGAATGTTTAGTTTTCCATAAACAATTTTTATAGTGTTCGTTTGCGAAGTCTCCGTTCTGGTTTGCTGCAAACTGCCCCAACCTTCGGCTGCCGTAAACGCGGCTTTGAAATTCTCGGGATTCACTTTTGGCGCAAAGCCTATTTGTCCTTTTGGGCTGTGGTAGGTAAATCCGCAGGCGGCAATAAAAGCGCCGTAGCTCGCCATCGCTCTCGAGTAATGGTCGCTGCATTCAATTTCGTTATACGGATTTCTTTTGATTGCGCCATAGCGTTCGTGGATGGCTTTTACCAAAGAAAAACCATAATCCAGTTTGTCTTCCCAAATAAAATGGCTCGCCAACTGATGTTCAAAACCGGTCATACACTCATTGAAATAGCCAAATTGCCAGTGTTTTTCCCAATCGTCTCTTTTGCCACCTTTGGGCCAAGTACACATTACCAAACCAGCATCGCCAGCAAGGGCATAAGGTCTGCCGTTTTGTTTGGGCGAAATACTGTCTCGCAAAGGTCCCATATCGGGAACAAAATTGTATTTCCACAATGATTCCAGAGAACTGTTGATCATTTCTTTGTTGTACAAACGACCTAGACCAACTTGATATGCCCAACTTTGTCCAAAAACTTGATCGATATAACAGCCAGCGCCAACACCAATCGCATCTTTATGTTTTGGATCCTCAAATTGAACAAAAAACTCGCCGTTGAACAATTTTTCGATGTTTAATTTTCCAGCCTCTAGGATTCTAGTATATTCTTTTTCGGCATTTGTATCCTTCATTTCTTTTGCCATTTCAACCGCAGCAGCCAGTGCCGCCAAGTATAATGAAGTAATTACAGGCACATTGCCATACCATTCGGCATCCAAGGTGTTGTGCTGCTCCCCAAAAATAGTACCGTTGGCAACGCCATTTTCCTCGGCATCTAAATGGATTAAATACTGTAAAGACAATTTGATGTTGTCCCAATTTTTTTCTAAAAATATTGCATTATTTTCTGAGATTTGATAATCCCGATAGCATCTTAAAACCGTTCCAGCTTGTCCGTCGGCAGCAAATTTATTAGCCAATGAACCTCTAAAATCGATTCCTCCAGAAGTTTTTTCGATTACAGCAAAATCAGTTCTTTCTCTTAAATTCTTTTCTAATTCGGGAAATAGTCGCCCAAATCCTTGAGCATAATGCCAAACGTGAGTGCAAGTACCTCCGCAACAACCTATTCCTTCCCAACCCCAAAAACGACCATCTTCGAGCAAGAAACTAGTTTCGGTTGCTAAAATGGAATTGTTTAAAAAAGTTCTATTTAAAAACCAATGAGGTAGCGTGGAATCATCATAGAAACAGTTTTTCCAAGCGATGGTTTTTTGGTGTAAATTTTTGTATTTTGCAGCAATATCAGCGGCAACCGCTGAAGCATTTTTGAAACGTTTGCTGTAGGACCTGCCTTTATTTTCTCCTTTTGATTTTTTGTTTTGTGGGAGTACTAAGTTTGGAAAGTACCAACTCACTATAAAGGTTATTTCCTTAGATTCTCCGGGTTTTAATTTTACCGTTTTGCTCAATACACCAATCATCTGTTCTCCGTGCTTGGCTTCAGCGGTAGTTTGCTCGTTTTCTGGAAAAAGTAACGGACTGTTGATTTTAATTCCAGCTTCGGCTTTGCTTTTTTTGTCTGACTTACATAGCATTAAAGCCATATTGCCAAAATCTTTTTGTTTTTTTATGCTCTCTACATTGGTTTCTGCAGAACAAGATAAAATGGTGTTTCCACCAAGGGTTTCGATGGTATTGATGAGTTTTAAATCCTGATTGTTTGCAGAATTATTCAAGACTGCATTTTCCAACCAACCCGAAAGCTCGACAGTTGCTTTTTTGTCGCTGGTATTGGTCACCTTAAAGCTCATTACCGTAGCCGGATAGCTTGATTCGTCGACGTTTAAGGGAACAAATGGCGAGAAAGATTGCAAATCTATGGTTACAGGGAGTTTCGCATCACGATAGCTGATTTCCGCCATCGGATATTGCCCTTTGAAGGTAATATCATCAAAACCTTTGAAGTCTAGATTTTTTTGCCAAATGGCGTCCTTTTGTAGTACTCGTATTCCAAACCCTTGTTCAAAAGGATATTCGGGAGCTACCGGAAAAATAAAATTGGCACCATCTCTAGTGGTTATCTTTTTTTTGCCCTGCCAATCGGTGTAGGTATTATTAACAACTCCTTCTTTAGTCTCGTTGAAAATATCCCATAACCAAAGTTTTCCGTCACCACCCAGATAGACTGTTCCGGTGCAAATTCCACCAATTGGCATTCCGATATACGCTAACTCTTTTCCTTTATAGGCTTCAACTTTACCTCTTTCGTACAAACTTTTGTACCATTCAGGAGACAAACCTTTATCTATTGGAATGGTATATTCAGATTGTGAATTTGACATTCCGAAAGCTGGAAAACCAATCAGAATTCCGCCTGTTGCCAATCCCATAGCCTTTAGAAAATCTCTTCTTTGAATGCCAACTTCTGAGGGTGTATTTGTAACTTCTTTTGGGGTACAACATCCAGAATTGGGATCGCAAGTATTTTGGTTAGTATCGCTCATTTCTTTATTTTTTGTTTAGGTTGGTTCGTAGATTTTTTTCGGCTTCGGCATTCCAATACCCACATTCCAATTGAAAAAATACTGAAGTATATGGAATTGCTAATTTTGTTTTTATAATTAAAACATCGAATAGTTCGGCAGATTTATCAAGATCTCCAATAATTTCTTCGTGCAGTTTTGTGTTGAGGTTCTTTGCATTCAGTATTTTATTCAATTCAAGTCGGTAATTTTCTATTCCTTTTGCATCTTTTTCTGGGACAAAAGCCATTTCTTTATCTACAAAAATATTGGCTTGAACGTGTGCGGTTTTCTCGATAGATTCTTGAACAAATTGCACCACTTCCAGTTGATTGGCATCTACAGTAATGGTTTTGATGGCGGGATTACTTTGTTTGGGATAAGCGCCATCGGCAACAACAATCCAATTTCTATGACCAAATAACTGTATGGTTTTTTCCACTTCGGTTTTCCAATTTTGGGATGTTGAAGAGATTACTTCTTCTGGTTTTTGAACTGGTTTCGAACAGGAAAATACTGTGAATAGTAAGATAAGTAACACTGTTATTTTTTGAATCATAGTTTTAATTATTTAATCAATTTTATAAAAGGTCAAGTGGATAACAACTATTTAGGATGCTAAACAATTATAAATTATTCCACTTAATGAATTTTAATATTGCTCTTTATCCCAAGAATCATTCTTGAATTTTTACATATTTGCTGACAATAAACTTAAAATATATTAATTTATCTTTTAAGGTCAAAAAAGTCATTATTGTAGTTATAATAAGTCAATAATTATAAATTTCTTACAAGAATGACGAATCTTAATGTAGTTTTTGATTTTTTCTTTCAATTGCCATTAAAAGAACTTAAGCAGTAGCGATATAAAAGTAAACCTCAAAAGTTTTTAATTTTTGAGGTTTACTCGATAATTCAAAATCTAAAATCTAAAATCACTTCAAACCATCTACTGCAACATTCACTGTTCCGTTTACTTTTATGAAAGCAATGATCGCTTTGTTTGTCAATTGAATTTTTTGGAACTGAATATCTTCCATTTTTCCGTTAATGAAAACGCCTGGCATTGGCGAATAATTTTTTAGATAAGCAGCCATACTTTGTTTGCCTTCCTCTAAATTTGGAGCGATTGAATAGCGGCAGCTTTCCTGAATTTTTCTTAAAACCAGTCCTTGCGCCAGCCAGTTCGCAGTTCGCATTAATTTATTTTTAGTGTCTAATACATAATCCAATTTGTCAAAAAAGATCTCTTTGGATTGTTCGTTATACTGAGGAAAACCGGTTAAATAAATTGTTCCATTTACGCTTCCTAGAACATCCAAAGCTATAACCATTTTGTCATTTTTATGCCAAATATCCACTTTTTGCACTTTTATTTTTTTGCTCCCAGAACCAAATTCCTGTCCTGCAAAATTCTTAGTCATTATTTTAGAGGCTTCGGTATAAGTAGATACTGCGGCAATGTTTGCAGTTATTTGATTCGGGATTTTTGTTACTGGTTTTAAAACAATTTTTGAGGCATCGAATTTTGATTCCGGTTGTTTTCCAATCAAAGTTGTCATCGTACATTTCATTCCCATATCCATTAGGAACGTATCGTTTTTGAGAATTGCATTGGTCGAATAAATTTCAATGGGAGTAATTCGCAGCCAACTCTGATAAGTTTCGTTCATTAAAAATGGAGTGCAAATTTTTTCTAAAGCTGCCAAAACATTCGGCTTGAAGTCCATCGATTTTTCGATTGCAATATCAATGCTCTTCTCAATTTTAGATCTAAAAATCTTGATTGCAGGAGTCATCAGATAAGTTATAGGAACGTTTTTTCCGAAAACTACCATCGTTGGATTTTCGTTCCAATCTATCGTTTTTAATTCTGTTTTGGTGGTCAATTTCCAGTTGGACAAAGCCGCATCACTTACTAAAGCTAGATTGCCGTTGAGGTTGAATTCTTTGGTATTGTACAAATCTACACCCAAAGTTTTAGTGCCAATTCTGTATTTAAAATTGACTTTCAAGGGTAAAATAGTTTTTATTTTTCCTCCTGATACTTCCGTATCATTTTTAATGGAAATGGGAGCCAATTTCCAAATTTTCATTTCGATATTGTCGTCTTCAATATCGTTGTCCTCGTAAATTAAACCATTCAAGAGCGCATTGGTTTGGTTTTCGACATCTTTTAATTTTACACTGATTGGCAAATTAATAAAGGAAACGGAATTTTCATAAACCAATGGGTCGGCATTGTCAGGTTCTGGTTTTAGTGCGGTTATTTTATTGGTTGTAGCACAACTCGAAATCAAGAAAATAATCAGAATAACAGTTAGAAAGGAAAAAAACTTTAGCATTTTATTTTTGTTTGAGATAACAAAATTAACAAAACAAATATATTTTGGGCTAAGGTTGTAACATATTTATAGAAATTAGGTCTTATATCAAATTAGTATGGAACGTTTAACATATTCTTGTTAAAATTACGTTTGAAGCATGCCTAAATTTGTTTAAAATTAGCTAAAATGATTGAAATTAAAGACTTACATAAATCGTATAAAGTTGGAGGTTCTGAATTGCACGTGCTAAAAGGAATCAATTTCAACATCAAAGAAGGCGAATTAGTCGCTATTATGGGATCATCTGGTTCTGGAAAATCTACGTTATTGAATATATTAGGAATTTTGGACGAAGCCGATTCTGGGCTTTATACTTTGGATAGCGTGCCCATCAAAAAATTAAATGAAACCATCGCTTCTCGTTATCGAAATCAGTTTCTGGGTTTTGTTTTTCAATCTTTCAATCTCATTAATTACAAAAGTGCCTTAGATAATGTGGCTTTGCCTTTGTATTATCAAGGTTTGAAGAGAAAAGAACGCAATGAAATTGCAATGAAGTATCTAGAGAAAGTGGGTTTGGCATCTCATTCGCACCATTTACCTAACGAACTTTCTGGCGGACAAAAACAGCGTGTAGCTATTGCTAGAGCATTGGCATCAAACCCAAAGGTGTTATTGGCCGATGAGCCAACAGGAGCTTTGGATACTTTGACTTCGTATGAAGTTATGGAATTGATACAAGGTATCAATGACGAAGGAAAAACCATCTTAATCGTAACTCACGAACCTGATATTGCAGCAATGTGTAAAAGAAATGTGGTGCTGAAAGACGGATTAATCATCGACGATAAATATGTAGAACAAGTAAGAGCTTCAGCCTATGTTTAATGTAGAACGCTGGCAAGAAATATTTGAAGCAATCGCCAAGAACAAACTGAGAACCTTTCTCACGGGTCTTTCTGTGGCTTCAGGTATTTTTATTTTGGTTATTCTTCTTGGGGTTGGAAAAGGTTTGCAAAACGGAATAGAAAAACAATTTGAGCGTGATGCTGCTGGAATTATCGAGGTTTGGTCTGGCACAACTACCAAAGCGTACAAAGGATTGAATCCTGGCAGACAAATACAATTTAGGAACAGTGATTATGATATTAGTGTTCAAAAATATGGCGATTTGTTTGACAAAAATGGAGCAACGTATAATGCTTGGGGTGCAAATATCGTTTATGGAAAAGAGGCAGGGAATTACCAATATCGCGGCGTAAATCCAGATTATTTAGCCATTGAAAATGCCACTGTTATAAAGGGACGTTTTATTAATGCCAATGATTTGAATAATAATGAAAAGGTAGCTGTTATTGGACAAAAGCTTAATCTAGATTTATTCAAGGGGAAAAATCCTATTGGAGAAAAAATTTCAGTAAATAGCATTAATTTCAAAGTTGTTGGCGTATTTACTGATCCAGGAGGAGAAAGAGAAGAAGGCAGAGTGTTTTTGCCATTGACTACAACCCAGCAAGTTTATGGCATAGGAGATAAACTAAGTGTTTTATTTTATACCCTAAAAAAGAAAAATAGTTATGAGGAAGCTGTCGCCGAAGCTACAAAATTCACCACAGATTTAGGTCTTTTGCTAAAGGGGAAAAATTCAATCGCTCCCGATGATGAAAGCGCTATTGGAATCAATAATTCTATTGTCGAAGCCAAAAAATTTTATGATTTGAATTTGTATATCCGATTGTTTTTTTGGTGGGTTGGTATTTGTACTATTATCGCCGGTGT
>JAYVIK010000202.1:0-3545 GCA_043770265.1 Flavobacterium sp.
TGGCGCTCTTCCTGTCAACCAACCTGTTTTTGTATCGATTTCTACTCCTTGTGGCAGACCTTTTGCGGCATATTGAATAGGTTTAATTCCTGATACCGCTATGTGATAATAAATAGGCTTTCCTGGACGTACACCAAAAACAGTTGCGCCATTTATTTGAGGTTTTTCGCTAGATTTAGGACTAAGGATTTCTTTTCCTCTTATTGTTGCATCATATATCAAGGAACCTTTATCGCCTGCAAATAAAGCACAAGTAAAAAAAGTTAAACTAAAAAAGGTATTAAAAAGTAATTTCATTATTCAATTATTATTTTATTTTTTCTGATTAATTCTTATTTTATTCTAAAATTCCTTAAACTCGTGCTATAAAACCTTATTCCCTTTTGAATTAAAACTCTCAAAGGCGATCGTTTTTTTCTTGAAAATTAACAGGAAATTCATCTAGAATTTTTCCTTTGGATTCATCACAAATAGTGAGTAAAAATCACTGTACTAAACAAGATTTTTACTTACTCTTCGCCCTAATTTATAACAATAAATTACATCACAAATCATCTGCAAGAATAAGCAAAATAGTGAACTGCCTGCTTACTAAATACAAATTAATAATACCAAGTAAAAAAACATCTCAAAACAAAAAAACATATTTAGAAACCTTGCTTACAAATTTATTTTTGAATAAAAGATTTGATTGTAAAATTAGCTTTAATTTTTTTTTGCTAGGTAAACTAATAGTTCAATTAGATTGATGTTTCAGTTCTTTTTAAAACAACAGTTCGTGTTAATGCCAAAATGCATTAAAAAGTAATTTTAGACGGTCTGAAGACAACTATAAATAAAAAAACCGAATCACTAAGCAATCAACTAGTAGTCGTTTGTATTGATTAAAAAAAGCATTATTTAACCCGTTGGGTGTAATTAGTTTTTGATGATAATTTTACGTCAGTTCGAGTGATTTTCGTTAAAAAATCATATCGAGAACAAGGAAAATTTCATTAAAAACGGTTCTCGATACATTTTTTGTTCCGTTTTACTACACAAAAAATACTCGAACAGACGTTTTGAATAATTACACCCAACGGGTTTATTCAATCTCTTTATTTAAAGGCCAAACTTTTACTTTAATACGGTGAATGCCTTTTTCTTTAATTTCTATAGGACCAGCCGAAGTATTATTTAGATTTCTTGTAGTTCCAAAATAATCGTAATCTATTGAAAGTGGAGTTCCATCCGCTTTTTCGAATGCTTGATTAACATTCTTAGGTTTACCCAAAAGCGAGGTAGTTACAATTGGTCGGTTTACTGCATCGTTCCATGAGCCATCAACGGTCATTTCTAAATACCAACCATCAGCAGCTTCAGTAACTTTAATATCGGGGTTGAACTCTGTATTTACGATTACTTTTTCGTCAAGTTTGCTTGCAGTACTTTTGCCAACATAAACATTACCCACCATCCACATTGGTGTATGAATATCATAAACTGCCATACTTGTATTCACAAAAAGGTTATTATACATCCTATCATCTCCATCTGGAATTTTAGCAGGAGTGTGGCCACTAAGACTATGAGGAGCTAGAAAAGGAGTTGCTCTTCCTTGTGTATGAGTAGAAAATTCTCCAACAATTAAATTGTGACAATAAGCCGCACCATCTGACCAATCTTTGATAGCTCTTGATCCCGAAATAAAGAAATTATTAAATATAGCAGTAGGTCCATGACTAACTTCCAAATTAAGGTCGCTGCCATTATCATGCATCAAGTTTCCTTTTACTGTGGTGCCCTGTTGCAACCAATCGAGCCACATACCTCCACTACCCGCACATCTATAAATATGGTTATAGCTGATAACCGCATCTACAGCCATATGGAGTTTTATACCTGCCTTTTCAGCACCCTGCCAACGACCTTTAGCACAATCGAAAATTTCGTTTTGAGTAATTATACTAAATGCACCACCGTGTGCACCAATAATACCAGCTTGTGCACAATTAAAAATGCGGTTGTTGCGAACGATATGATGCCCAATGCGTTCTTTTGTCCAGCCATAAGCAATGGCACGTAAAACAACCTCATTGTGATAATCTCCTCCAGCCTTAGTTCCTTTGGTATTATCAGTAGCATCACCAAACTTGCCAAGTGCTATTCCGCTATTTCGTGAGTCGTGAATAATGTTGTTTTCTATAATCCACCCCTTGCACCAATGTGCTGTAACCATGGCAATTTGAATAGCCGAAGGTGGTGCCCAAGGTGTAGCTGCTTGCGAAAAATCAAATCCGCGAATCGTTAGGTAATTTATTTCTTCTTTAGTTGGAAAAAAGCAACTTTTACGAACGTTTATTTCAATTGTGGCTTTATTTGGATCAACACCTTTGAACCAACCCCGTAAAATTGTCTCCTTATCGTTTACTTCAGCAATAAAATAAAGATTCTTACCCGGATTATCATATTCGGCTTGCGTATCTGCTTGAACCATTTGTACACCATCGATATAAATCATACCGCTGCTTTGGTTTACATTTTTGATTACCCAATCGCCTTTGATTAGATCATTGTGAGGATTAAAATTCCCAAAAGTGGTCTTGTTATTTAAAATAACTTGCCATTGCTCTCCGCCAATATTTTTCCAGCCCTTAATAATTTCAGATCCTTTGATAAAAACCTTTTCGCCAGGTGCCGCTTCATAAACAATACGAGCATTGTCTGATGTTCCGCCGCGTGTTGGATTGATTTGCTCTCGGTAGGTTCCAGAATGCACACGGATTACATCACCCGGCTGAGCCAAATTGGCGGCGGCTTGAATGGTTTTGAGTGGTTTTGCCTCAGTACCTGAGTTTTTATTATTTCCATCAACCGACACGTGATAGGTGCGACTAAATGCAGATATTGTTGTAAAAAACGCTAAAAATAGTAATGATTTAGTTACCATTCGAATTGTATTGAAAAATTGTTCTTTCATTTTGGTTGATATTGGTATTTATAATGTTATTCTTTTTTCTTATCTTTTATTCTCGTGCCTCACTTTATCCATGATGCAACTATCTTTATTTCACAGTTTTCAATTGAGATATTTTTCCATCACTCTGGTGCCCTTCCAAAAGAATCTTTTTCTGACACTAATCCATTGCTATTCGATTTAAAATCGACTTACAAGACGGCTCTTTTGGAATTTTGTTTAGCTCAATGAATGGCACAATTGCTAAGCTAAACTCATATTCGCAGAGAGAAAAATTGAGAGCGTGAGTAAAATGAATTGTTTAATAAGTTTAAATTTGACAAAATACATTTTTAACAAAGCTAGATTATTACTCATACTATCTAGTCACTCCTTAAAAAGAGCTATTTTTAATTTCCACAAAAATAAGAATATTATTATCAGGATAGAAGTTGAACAATTTATTAAGCCAAAAAATAATTTGCTCCTTGATTTGGTTGAATCGTAGTTTTAAATTGTACCCGATTCCTGCCAAAAGTGCATTATGAACGTCACCAGCCACGCCTTTGAGGAAGTTTAATCCTAGAGCGTGGTTTCTTTTTAAATGTGA
>JAYVIK010000203.1:0-28585 GCA_043770265.1 Flavobacterium sp.
TATAAAATTAACCAACAAAGCAATGAAAATAAAAACCATTAAAAATGTCCACTTGAACAAAGGGTCTAGAAAAAACCATTAATTTTGTCCATTACTCCTAATTTCTTAATCTTTCTTGAAAATGCTTTTGCTCATTGGTAATATTTGCTGCACTAAAGTATAGCTGTCTCTTTTTTATTTCATCTTTGAACTTTTTATAAATTGGTTCTAATCGTTTTGTGTGTTCCTCAATTCCAATTTCAACAGTATTTTTATTGTCAGCAACAGTTTTAATTCATTTCTAAATCTCAATCACTGTCGTGTTTTTAACTTCACTAATCATAAATGTGCTGTGTGTACTTCCAATATGTTCTAAAGTGGTGAGTTTTGTAACCAAAAATTCTCGATAAGCTTCCATATCTTTCACCAAAATTTTTAAAATATAATCATAATCACCACTCACGTGATGACATTCTAAGATCTCTTTGAGCTTAACCACTTCGCTTTCGAATTTGGTTAGAAATTCTTTAGTATGCTGAATAAGTTTGAGATGGCAAAAAACCACAAATCCTTTTTCGACTTTCGAATGATTAAGCAAAACTACGTATTTATCTATAATCCCTTCTCTTTCGAGTTTCTTGATGCGCTCATAAACCGCAGTCACTGATAAGTCCAGTTTTAATG
The DNA here is from genome assembly GCA_043770265.1 of Flavobacterium sp. GTDB lineage: Bacteria > Bacteroidota > Bacteroidia > Flavobacteriales > Flavobacteriaceae > Flavobacterium. The sequence continues at coordinate 664 of JAYVIK010000203.1, forward strand.
ACAGTTCCTTGGTCGTTTTTTTGCAATCATTTTGCAATAGAGAAAGCAACTTTTTGTCTATTGAATCTAAAGCCATTTGTTTGAATTTTTTAAAATTTGAAAAATAAACTGAAATAGTTTAAACATTGAAGTAAATTTAGAAAATTTATTTAATTATATTTGAAATTATAGTTTAAAAATCTAAATTATTTCAATAGCATTGATTATTGCTCTAACAAAATTGAACTTTGTATTCTAAACCTTTAAACCTAAAGCTATGAAATTCAATCCCGCAGATGATATTCAAGATTTACAATACTTTGGCGAATTTGGAGGAGTAAATCCTTCTATTTCAGATAGTTCAACCTATACGTTTTTATCGGCAAAAACAATGTTCGATACCTTTGAAGGCAATGCCGATGGTTGCTACTTATATTCCCGACATTCATCACCAAGCAATTTATATTTAGGTCAAGCATTGGCCGCGATGGAAGGAACAGAAGCAGCAAATGTTTCCGCATCAGGAATGGGAGCAATCACTCCTACTCTTTTACAATTATGTGGTTCTGGCGATCATATTGTTTCGAGTAGAACCATTTATGGTGGAACTTATGCGTTTTTGAAAAATTTTGCCCCAAGATTAGGTATCAAAACTACCTTTGTTGACATTACCAAAATGGAAAAAGTCGAAGCAGCTATTACTTCCGAAACTAAAGTTTTGTACTGCGAAACGGTTAGCAATCCGTTGCTTGAAATTGCCGATATTTCAAGCTTGGCTAAAATTGCAAAAAAACACAATATCAAATTAGTTGTCGATAATACTTTTTCGCCTTTGTCGGTTTCTCCAGCAAAATTAGGTGCTGATATTGTCATTCACAGTTTGACCAAATACATCAACGGAAGCAGTGATACTCTTGGTGGTGTAACTTGTGCCTCCCGAGAGTTTATTGATAGTTTGAAGAATGTGAATAATGGTGCCAATATGCTTTTGGGACCAACAATGGATAGTTTACGTTCCGCAAGCGTGATGAAAAATCTGAGAACGCTCCACATCCGAATGAAACAGCACAGTTATAATGCAATGTATCTGGCTGAGCATTTTGAAAAAGAGGGTTTAAAAGTCGTTTATCCCGGTTTGAAAAGTCATTCTGGTCATCAATTGTATAAAAGTATGATTAATCCTGAATATGGTTTTGGTGGAATGATGACGTTAGATGTTGGCACCTTGGATAAAGCCAATGAATTAATGGAATTGATGCAAAGCCAAAAACTAGGTTATTTGGCTGTGAGTTTGGGATTTTACAAAACCTTATTTAGCGCACCGGGATCATCGACATCGAGTGAAATTCCAATAGAAGAACAGGAAAAAATGGGGTTGACAGATGGCTTGATCCGTTTTTCAATTGGATTAGACAACAATATAAAAAGGACTTATCAAATGATGAAAGAATGTATGATTGAGTTGGGTATTTTACAAATGGAAAGTGTAATTTTATAAAAGTTTGCTTAGTCTCATCTCTAATTGTATTTCGATTAAAATTTAGAAAACACGTAAAAGCCTTAATTTTTATGTGTTTTTCTCTTTAAAATAGTTGACCCTAAAATAACTTGATTATAAAATGAAATCATTAGGTGTGATTATTTCATTAATTTAAAATTCATTTGTAGATTTAACAAAAAATAAGATTCTAGAAATGCAAATCTATTAATATGAAAAAAATACCCTATCTTTTGTTTTTTGCAGTAGCTTCATTTTCAAACGCTCAGTCTTTTAATAATTTTCCCGTAACTACCCAGAAACCCCCTTTGCATGGAAAACATTGGATGGCAATAACGGGTAAACCTCTTGCTGCAACAGCCGGTGCGATGATTTTTTCAAAAGGTGGTAATGCCATCGATGCTTCGTGTGCAATGCTTGCAGCGACCTGCACGATGTGGGATGTTTTGAGTTGGGGTGGAGAAACACAAGCGCTAATCTACAATCCAAAAACTAAAAAAGTGATTGCTATAAATGCGTTAGGGGTTGCTCCAACAGGTGCAACGCCAAATTTCTTTAAAGGCAAAGGAATGAAATACCCCCCACAATATGGAGCACTTGCAGCCGTAACTCCTGGCACAGCTGGCGGATTAATGACAATGCTTGCAGAATATGGCACGATGAGCCTAAAAGAAGTTTTGACTCCAGCAATGCAAATGGCAGAAGGCTATCCGATAGAGGCTCAAACTGCAAATTCTATTGAACGGGAGAAAGAACGCATTAAGGCTTGGCCGTATTCCAAAAAAGTTTTTCTACCGCATTTAGGTCAAACCAGAGAAGCCCCAGATGCTGGCGAAATTTTTATTCAAAAAGATTTACTCAACACTTTACAAAAACTTGTTGATACCGAAGACTTAGCTTTGAAAAATGGAAAATCCAGAAAAGAAGCCATCTACGAAGCTTACGACCGTTTTTACAAAGGAGACATTGCAACGGAATTTGCTCGTGGTTGCCAAGAACAAGAAGGATTGATAACCAAAGAAGATTTAGCGCAATGGAAAGTCAAAATTGAAGAACCGATGTCCACTAATTATAAAGGAATTGAGGTTTATAAACTGCAACAATGGAGTCAAGGTCCGGTAATGTTGCAAACCTTGAACATTTTAGAAAACTTCGATCTAAAAAGCATGGGATACAATTCCACTCGATACATTCATACTTTATATCAGTCGATGAATTTGGCCTTTGCCGATCGCGATTTTTACTATGGTGATCCTGCTTTTGCTCCCGAAGAACCGATGAAAGGATTATTGTCTAAGGAATATGCTAAAGACCGTAGCAAATTAATTGACCCAACAAAAAACAATCCCAATATTGGTCCTGGAGACCCCTATCCATATCAAGGACAATTGAATCCCTATCAAAGTACTATTAAATCGTTTGGCAATGTTGATTTTGATTTAAAAAAATCACTGACAGAACAGTATTTTCAAGATTTTACTGCTGGAACTACCTCGATTGAGGCTGCAGATAAAGAAGGCTGGGTTGTTTCGGTTACACCAAGTGGCGGTTGGGTTCCAGCATGTATTGCAGGAACGACAGGTATTGGAATGAGTCAACGCATGCAAAGTTTTGTACTCGATGAAAAAGAAAACCCGTTTAATGTTGTAGCTCCTGGAAAACGTCCAAGAGTAACACTAACACCAACATTGGCTTTAAAAGACGGAAAACCATTTCTTTCTTTTGCCAAGCAAGCTGGCGATGAGCAAGACCAACTATTGATTCAATTTTTCTTAAACATGGTCGAATTTAATATGACAGTTCAGGAGGCTTGTGAAGCACCAAGCTTCATTACCAACCAAATGTACTCGAGTTTTGGTGACCATGAAAAAGCAAATGGCTCTCTTATTTTAAACAATCAGATGCCACCTTGGATTAGTAAAGACTTAGCAAGAATGGGATATCGCACCTCTTTTAGAGAGCGAACCAGTGGGCCAATAAACGCTATTTATTTCGATTGGGTACACGGCAGTTTTTGGGGAGGTTCGAGCAATCACGGAGAAGATTATGGTTTGGGATGGTAGCTGTTTATTAATCTATACGAAAATAACTAAATTCATAGATCATTAAGCTTATATTTACTTACTTGGATAATTAAAAAAGCTGCATTAATAAAAAATGCAGCTTTTTTTTATATAAATTGGAAAGTAAATTTTGTATTTAGTTTTCATTGAAGGCACATCGAATATTTTGGTAGTTCGATCAAAGTTATGTTTGTACTAAAAGAGATTTTCGTTTGGCATTATTTAAAAATAACGCCAAATTTTAAAGCTTCTGCTTTTGCTTCTGGAATTAACCTTCTTAAATTAGCAATCCTCGTTGCATCGGCTGGGTGCGTACTAAGGAATTCTGGTGGTTTATTTCCGCTGCTGCTGGCTGCCATTCTTTCCCAAAAAGATATTGCTAGTTCTGGATTATAACCTGCAATTGCCATAAGTGTTAATCCTATTTTATCGGCTTCGGTTTCATGGTTTCTGCTAAAAGGAAGCATCACTCCTACTTGAGAGCCCAATCCGTAATATTGTTGCCACATTTGTTGTTGCTCAGCACTTTTATTTCCTGTGGCTACTGCTACACCAACTGCGCCGATTTGTTGCAATTGTGAAGCGCTCATTCTTTGAGCACCATGATTTGCCAAGGCATGCGAAACTTCATGTCCCATTACCGTAGCTAATCCTGCATCATCTTTGGTCACAGGTAAAATTCCTGAATACACTACAATTTTACCACCGGGCATACACCAAGCATTGACTTCTTTATTTTCTATCAGTTTATATTCCCATTGATAACCGTTCAAATATTCTGGATGTCCATTGGCTTTTAACCAACGCTCTGCAGCTGCTTTGATTTTCATTCCAACACTTTCAACTCGTTTGGAATCTGTAGTTCCAACAATGACTTTATTTTCTTTCAAAAAAGTACCGTATTGTTGAAAAGACGATGGAAATAATTGGCTATTTGACACAAAATTTAAACTTTGTTTACCTGTAAATGGATTTGTGGCACAAGAAAAAAACAATCCAAATGCGCAAATTCCAACTACTAATGAGTGCTTTTTCATAAAAATAATTTTAAATATTTCACAAAAATACAATTAATGTAAAATCTCAACTTACAGAATAAATGCCAAAAGTATCAATATTTTTGGACATCTATCTGATCATATTTAGAATCTAACATTCAATGTCATTTAATTAAGGATAAGTCATCGTCTGTTCGAGTGTTTTATTAAAAAATGCGGTAGCTTTTTTTAATAAAATGTATCGAGAACTCTACTTATAGGCTTCACGATATAATTTTTAATAATAAAGCTGTTGCAATAGTATTAAAATCTCTCGAAGAGACGGTTAAGATTCTTAATTCAAGGACATTGATTTAATATCTATAAACCGTCACACTCAAAGGCGGCAAAAGCAATTCAATAGAATAATCTCTACCGTCATAAGGCAAAGCTTCGACAGTCAATTTATTTGGGTTTTTAACTCCACTTCCACCATAAATACTAGAATCGCTGTTGAAAATCTCTTTTAGTTTTCCTTTTGTGGGTACACCAATACGATAATTTTGGCGAATCACTTGGGTAAAATTACAAACCACAATTACATCATCCTTTGGATTTATTCCTTTGCGGATAAATGTCATTACCGCATTTTGATGATCTGAATAATTAATCCATTCGAAACCTTCTGGACTGAATTGTTTTTCGTGCAATGCGGGTTGTGTTTTATACAAAGCATTCAAATCGGTGATGGCTTTTTTGACCCCTTCGTGAAAATCGTATTGCAATAAGTGCCAGTCTAAACTTCCTTCGAAATTCCACTCGGCACTTTGTCCAAATTCACTTCCCATAAACAATAATTTTGTTCCAGGGTGCATAAACATGTAGCCATAAAGTAATCTTAAATTGGCAAATTTTTGCCATTCGTCTCCGGGCATTCTACCAGCAATAGATTTTTTTCCATAAACTACTTCGTCATGAGAAAGCGGCAACATAAAGTTTTCAGAAAAAACATAAGTCATCCCAAAAGTCAAATCGTTTTGATGGTATTTGCGATACACGGTTTCTTTTTGAAAATATTGCAACGTATCGTGCATCCAACCCATCATCCATTTCATTCCAAAACCTAATCCTCCAACGAATGTTGGACGAGAAACCATTGGGAAAGAAGTACTTTCTTCGGCAATCGTTTGTACGCCTTCAAAACTGGAATAAACAGCTTCATTAAATTCTTTTAAGAAACTTATAGTGTCTAGATTTTCTCTTCCACCAAAAATATTAGGTTCCCATTCGCCTTCTTCTCTGGAATAATCCAAATACAACATAGAAGCTACGGCATCCACCCGAAGTCCATCGACGTGATAGTGTTGCAACCAAAAAATAGCATTGCTAATCAAGAACGCACGAACTTCATTTCGTCCGTAATTAAAAACTAAACTTTTCCAATCGGGATGATAGCCTTTTTTGCGATCGGGATGTTCGAAAAGATTGGAACCATCAAAAAATCCTAATCCGTGAGCATCTTCTGGAAAATGTGAAGGAACCCAATCCAAAATCACTCCAATGCCAGCTTCGTGCAATTTATCGACCAAAACCATAAAATCTTGTGGTGTTCCAAAACGGGATGTTGGTGCAAAATAACCAACTAATTGGTACCCCCAAGAAGGATCATACGGATATTCCATTATGGGCATAAACTCAACGTGGGTAAAACCGGTTTCTTTAATATAATTGACCAAGTCCACTGCCAATTCTTGATAAGTCAAAAATTTGCCTTCGGAGTTGCGTTTCCAAGAACCCAAATGCACTTCGTAAACCGAATAAGGTTTGTCTAAATCATTGTATTCCTTTCGATTTTCCATCCATTTTTTGTCCTTCCATTGGTAATCCAGATCCCAAACTACAGAGGCAGTATGAGGTGGATGTTCGCAATAGAGCGCAAATGGATCAGCTTTTTCAGTAATAATTCCACCAATGTTGGATTGGATTTTATACTTGTAAGTGGTTCCTTTTTCGATTCCGGGAATAAATCCTTCCCAAATTCCTGAGGCATCCCAACGCACTTGCAATTGATGATCACCCTGAATCCAATAATTGAAATCCCCAACCACAGAAACGGAACGAGCCGATGGTGCCCAAACGGCAAAATATACGCCTTTTACACCATCAACTTCTAGAAGATGTGCGCCAAGTTTTTCGTATAATCTGAAATGTTTTCCAGCTTTGAATAAATCAATATCGAAATCGGTAAAAAGAGAATATGGTTGTACTTTGTTCATTTTTGTTTTTTTTGAACGCGGATGAAACGGATTTCAAACGCTGATTTTATATTTTATTAATCATTATTCTTTTAATGGTTTTCGAACGTTAAATTTATCCACTAAAAAGAAGTTGAGCGAATAGCCATTCCCATTATAAGATTATTCTATTTTAAACAAATGAAAAGGCAAATCAGGAGTAATCTCCACAAAATTCCATTCTTTCTCCCAAATATAACTATTTCCAGTGACTAAATCGGTGATTTTTAGCGGAAGCTTGCTCAGTAAATCATGAGGAAGAAGCACCATAGATTGAGAAGTATAATTAGAATCGAGACTTGCCACCATCAATGTTTCATCTTGCTTTTCATCATCAAATTTATAATAAGCCATTACCTTATCATTATTGGTAGCACAAAAATGGATATTATTAGTTTGTTGCAAGGAAGCATGTTCATTTCTGATTTTGTTAATTCTACTAATTATGGTAGTAATTTTATTCTGCTTTTCCCAATCCCATTTAACAAATTCATATTTTTCAGAATTCAAATATTCTTCTTTTCCAGGAGCCAATGGCGTTGAAATTTGATATTCGAAAACAGGTCCGTAAATTCCAATACTTGAACTCAAAGTGGCAGCCAAAAAATACCGTTGAAGATGAATGGATTCATTTCCGTGTTGCAAATGTCCGGGATTAATATCGGGAGTATTAGGCCAAAAATTGGGACGATAAAATTCTTTTTGCTCTGATTTTGTCAATTCTTCGACATATTCTATTAATTCATTTTTAGAACTACGCCAAGTAAAATAAGTGTAAGACTGCGTAAATCCTTGCTTAGCCAACTCATTCATGATTTTTGGACGAGTAAAAGCTTCTGCCAAAAACAATACATCGGGATGTTTTTTCTTGATTTCACCAATCAACCAACCCCAGAAGTAAAAGGGTTTAGTGTGCGGATTATCAACTCTATAAATCTTAACATCACACTCTTCAATCCAAAATAAAGCAACATCCAACAATTCTTTCCAAAGATTTTTCCAATCGCTACTTTCGAAGTAAATGGGTTGAATATCTTGGTATTTTTTCGGTGGATTTTCGGCATATTGCACCGTTCCGTCGGGGCGCCATTTGAACCATTGTTGAAAATCTTTCACATAAGGATGATCTGGAGCAGCCTGTAGGGCATAATCCATTGCCACTTCAATTCCCAACTCTTTGGCTTTTTTGACCAATGATTTAAAATCTTCAATACTTCCTAATTCTGGATGAGTAGATTTATGTCCACCGTATTGGGAACCAATTCCCCAAGGCGAACCCACATCTCCGGGTTCTGCATTGGTGGCATTATTTTTTCCTTTTCTGTTTACTTCTCCAATAGGATGAATGGGTGGAAAATACAAAGTATCAAAACCCATTGCTGAAACTCTAGGCAACAATCTTTCACAATCTTTGAAAGTTCCGTGCTTTCCTTCTTCTGAAGAGGCTGAACGAGGAAAAAATTCATACCAAGTACTAAACAATGCTTTTTTTCTATCAACGTAAACTTTTAAATCTAAAGATTTATTTTCTAAAAACCGTTTTGGATGTTTTTTGAAAAGGTAATTCAAATGTGGAGAAGTAGCTTCTCGAATGGCATTTTCGTATTCGTGTTCCGTAGTAAAATAATGAATCAAGGCATTCAAATAGTCTTTTTCGTGTGGATCGACAACATCTAAAATGGCTTGAACATACTCCGCTCCTTCTAATAATTCCGATTTTACATATTGATTGTCTTGAATTTTGCGAAGTGTTCCGTGTTGCCAATTCAATGCATAATCTACCCAACCTTCAACAAAGTAGGTGTAAAAACCTTGTTTCTCTACCTTAAAACTAGCATTCCAACTATCATTAACGGTAGGTTTCATTCGGATTTCTTGCCAATTTTCGTCGTTTTCATTCTTGAATTTAACACAACATTCTATGATATCATGACCATCAGAAAAAACATCTGCTGTTACATTTATACTTTGGTTTACAATTCTCTTTATAGGGTTAGCTCCGCCATCCAATTGAGGCATCACATTTTCAATTACAATTCTAGTTTGATTCTGCATTTTCAAATTTTAAAATTATATTCTGTTCAGGAATAGTTTTTTTTTATGACAAATTGAAGTGATTTAAACTTTAAACATTTTAGCGAAAATTCAAGATTTTGTGCCCAATTGAGGCTTTTTTTTGTTGCATGGCTGGGCTACGGAACGAAAAAAAGGCAAAAAGTGGATACAAAAGACATTTTATTTAGCAAAGTTTAAATTACTTCTTATTTTATGATGAAATTATCTGGGATTATAGATCCTTTTTTGATGACCACAATCCCTTGTTTTATAACATATAAATCAGTTGAAATATCCTCTAAATGCTTACCACCATTAATATGAACATCATTTCCAATTCTACAATTTTTATCGACTATAGCATTATTTATAAAACATCTTTCTCCAATACCAACTAATTGTTTGTTGTTACTCAAATCATTTTTCATTTCATCAATACTTTGGTAGAAATCATTCCCCATAACATACGTATTATGAATAACCGAATCAACACCAATTCGAGCGCGATTTCCAACTACCGACCGCACGATTTCTTTAGCATTGATGATACAACCATCCGCCATAATAGATTTGTCGATGGTTGTATTTTTGAATTTTGTAGGTGGTAATAATCTAGGACGAGTAAATATTTTATTATCATCATCAAATAAGTTGAATTGAGGGACATCATCAGTCAATCCAATATTTGCTTCGAAAAATGAATCAATATTACCTATATCAGTCCAGTATCCTTCATATTGATAGCTAAATATTTTTTTATGTCCTACAGCTTGTGGCATAATCTCTTTACCAAAATCTTTAGTACTTTTGTCACTCATAACATCTACTAAGAATTTTTTATTGAAGATGTAAATTCCCATCGAAGCCAAATATAATTTTCCTTCGCTTTTCATCTGATCGCTTACTTCAGACTCCCATTCCGGCAAAAGTGCTGCGGCTGGTTTTTCTATGAAAGACTCTATAAAACTGTCATGATTAGTTTTTAAAATCCCAAACTCAGGTGCATCTTTTGCATTTACTGGAAGAGTAGCTATCGATATGTCTGCTTCGTTATTGATATGTTGGTCGATCATTTCATTCAAATCCATTTGATACAATTGATCTCCAGAGAGAATTAATGCGTAATCGAAATCGTGATTCAAGAAGTGTGGCATACACTGTCTTACAGCATCGGCTGTTCCTTGAAACCAACCGGCGTTATCAGGAGTTTGTTCGGCTGCCAAAATATCTACAAATGCTTGACCGAAAATACTAAAATGATAGGTGTTTTTGATGTGTGCATTCAAAGAAGCCGAATTAAACTGGGTCAATACGAAAATTCGGTATATATCCGAATTCATACAATTGGAAATGGGAATATCGACTAGTCGGTATTTACCCCCAATTGGTACTGCAGGTTTTGAACGGGATTCCGTTAATGGAAACAATCTTGATCCTTGTCCTCCACCTAGGATAATTGCGATAACATTTTTCTTTTTTGGCTTCATTTTGGTTAGTTATTTAATGGTACATTTCTATATATTCTTGACAAACAATCTCCCAAGAGTGGTCAATATTCATTATTTTTTTTCTGATGTTTTTTAGACTTTTCGTGTCTTTATACAAATTTACCGCTCTCTGAATCGAATAACAAACATCCACAATTGATGCTTGATCGTGACAAATTCCGTTTCCATTGTCACCAATATCGATAACAGTATCTTTGAGTCCGCCTGTTCTCCTCACGATAGGAATTGTTCCATATCGAAAAGCGTACATTTGATTCAAACCGCAAGGTTCTACTCTCGAAGGCATCAATAAAAAATCAGAACCTGCATAAATTTGATGTGCTAATTCTTCGTTATATCCAATGAAAACATTGTAATTCCCTTTGAAACTCGAAACTAAATGACTCAATTGATTTTCTATTGCTGCATTTCCCGAACCCAAAATTAATATATTAATTCCCTTAAAATTTTCAGACAAAGCTGATGCAGCTGCGTGTGGTAACAAATCAGCGCCTTTTTCTTCTAATAATCTACCAATAAAACTAAAAAGCGGTTTGGTTGGATCTAAATCAAATTGGCTACACAACTTTTCTTTATTGGACTTTTTTCCCTTTTCTAAAGTTTTAATAGAGTAATTCGCAAACACCATTTTATCCTTTTCTGGATTCCAAACTTCGGTATCAATTCCGTTTAAAATTCCTTTCGATTTATGACGAACAAGATTCAATAACGATTCCAATCCATAGCCAAAATTATTGATTTCATTCAGAAAATTAGGTGAAACCGTTGACACTCCTGTTGCGCATTTTATGGCTGTAGCTAAGGAATTAATTCGATTATCCCATTCTAAAATAGTTACTTTCGACAAATCGAACTCTGGCAAATAATACAATTTATCAAAACCAAATTGCCCTTGATAAATAGCATTATGAATCGTAATTACCGTTGGAATGCTTTTTAATTTCTCAAATTTATAAGCATATTGCATCATAAACGGAATCAATCCGGTATGGTGATCGTGGCAATGGACTACATCAGGAACAGTTTCTCGGGAATTAATCCAATACAAGCAAGCTATTTGAAATGATACAAATCGCTCGATGTCATCTTCGTAACCGTAAACTTCATTTCTATCAAAGAGCTCAGGAATTTCGACCAAATATAAGTCGAAACCTAAAACAGTGTTTCTTTCCTTTTGAATATGGAATGGAAAATTAAAATTTCCTAATTTAACAAAATCAGAATAGATACAATCAAATTGATTTTCTTTACTAAATTTTGTGTCATAACAAGGAATAACCACCTTTACATTATGTCCCGCTTTGCTTTGATATTTTGGCAGCGCTCCCACAACATCTCCTAAACCTCCCACTTTTGCCACTGGATAACATTCTGCTGCGATGTGAATTATTTCCATTCTAATTTTTTAGCCTATTCAATATTCTATAAAAACAATCCTATTAACCCGACGTAAGGTATTAAACAAATTTGATAATTTTCAACCACATAGAATCATAGTTTTTAATGATTCTTTGAAGACGTTTCACTTTTTTGTAGCTAAACATAGCTTTGTGAACCTAAGACCCGGGTTCCGATAATTATCAGGACGAACTGTCGAAGCAATTGGGCTGTCTAAATCTTTCTTTCTATGTTTCGAGCCTGCACTTAACATAGTCGAATTATGGTTCAATTTTTTATTTGTAATGTATAAATAATTTTTTTGTTATTTATGCCCAACGGATTACTATTGAAACAATTTTGCTGTTACTATTTACGCTATCGATTTAGGAATAAGTAAACAAATAAATTTGTTACATTTATCTTTTTAAAATTAGTGAAATAATCTACCAAATAACAAATCAAGTGAAAATTTATTAAAATGCCAAAAAAAACTTCAAATCACAAGCAATCGTTGAAAATTCCTAAACTTATTCTGCTGATTAGTAAAATTATTGCTGCTATTTCACCAAAATTATCAGTTCAGCTTTCGGCAAAATTATTTACAACTCCCATAAAACACGATACTCCTAAAAGGGAAATGGAAATGGAGAGCAAAAGCATTCAAAAATTAATTGAAATTCCAGCTATAAATAAAAAAGTGATGACTTATCGATATGGCAAAAGTGAGAAGAAAATTTTGTTGTCTCACGGATGGTCAGGACGAGGAACGCAACTTTTCAAAATCGCCGATGAATTGGTAAAAGCGGGGTATTCCACCATCAGTTTTGATGCTCCAGCGCACGGAAAATCACCCGGAAACACGACTATCATGTCTGAATTTATTGAAACGATTTTGGAAATGGAGAAGCAATTTGGCCCATTCGAAGCCGCTGTAGGTCATTCTTTAGGCGGAATGTCATTGCTAAATGCCACAAAAAATGGATTGGCAATAGATCTTTTGGTAATTATAGGAAGTGGCGATGTTGTTCAAGATATATTAGATGATTTTGTAGCAAAATTAGAATTGAAACCAAGCACAAGTAGGCAATTACGCTTGCATTTTGAAAAAAAATATGATGTAAATATGGATGATTATTCTGCTTACAAAGCGGCAATGGAAATCACTATTCCCGTTTTGGTCATTCACGATAAAAACGACACCGAAGTTCCAGTAACAGCCGGAATCCACATTCACCAACACTTAAAAAACGGACAATTGATTCTGACGGAAGGTTTAGGTCATCGCAAAATATTAGGAAATGCTGAGGTGATTGAAAAGGTGGTTGGGTTTATTCAACACAAAGATTGATTATAAAAACGATTTTTTGAATGCTGGTTTCTCTCTATTTTTAGAGGCTTGTTCATAAGCATACCCAATTCCTATCAATTTGGGTTCGCTGTAAGCGGTTCCAAAAAAGGACAAACCAACAGGCAAATCATACACTTTTCCACCCAGTACTGTAATATGAGGATAACCACTGATTGCAGCAGGCATCGTCAAAGAATAGTCTCCCCAACGATCTCCATAAATCATATCTATGCTACAAGAAGGACCCATTGTAATTCCGCAAATGGCGTCTAGTTTATTTTCATAAAAAACAGCGTCTAAAATTTTCTTACTGCCATTATGGCTTTTTTCTAGTGCATCGAGATATTTTTTATCCGAAAGCCCAGCTTTCAAATTGGAACTTTCTAAAGTTTCTTGTTTGAAATAAGGCATTGCTTTATCCTCATTGGCTAAATTAAAATCAATAACGTCTATTAAAGTTTTTACCTTGGCGTTTGCTGTAGCTAAATAGTGGTTTAATCCGTCTTTAAATTCATATTGCAAAACTTCAAACTCCGCTTCGCCTAATGCATTAATTTTATCTATGTAGTCGATTTCAATAATGGTTGCACCATTTTGTTTTAATACATCAATAGCTTTAGCAAAGAGTGCATTAATGAATTGGTTTTTGCCTTGTATTTTTTTTTCAATTCCAATGCGCTTTCCTTTCAACGCATTCAAATCTAAAAATGGAGTATAATCAGAAAAACTTTTGCCTTTACTTTCGTTTGTTATAGGGTCTGATTGATCAATACCCGCAAGAACACCCAATAAAATGGCAGCGTCTTTCACAGTTCTTGCCATTGGCCCTGCTGTATCCTGAGTTTTTGATATTGGAATAATTCCCGATCTACTCAGCAATCCAACGGTTGGTTTTATTCCAACAATTCCGTTTACGGAAGCTGGGCAAACTACAGAACCGTCGGTTTCGGTTCCCACAGCAACAACACAAAGGTTTGCAGCTACTGCAGCCCCTGAACCTGCACTAGAACCACAAGGATTATGATCTAAAATATAGGGATTCTTAGTTTGACCGCCTCTACTACTCCAACCTGAACTGGATTGTGTGGAACGAAAATTGGCCCATTCGCTTAAATTAGTTTTGCCAATAATTATGGCGCCAGCATCACGTAATTTTTTTACAATGAAAGCATCTTTTGAAGCAATATTTCCATTCATCGCCAATGCACCAGCAGTGGTTTGCATTTTATCAGCGGTATCAATATTGTCTTTTATAACAACCGGAATGCCGTGAAGTGGCCCTCTAACTTTCCCTTCTTTTCTTTCGCTATCCATTTGCTTTGCAATTGAAATAGCCTCAGGGTTTATTTCTATAATTGAATTTAACTTTGCACCGTTTTTATCAATTTCTTCAATTCGTTTTAAATACAAATCCACTAATTGTTCCGAAGTATATTTCCCAGAAGCCAATTTATCTTGCAAACTACTGATGGTTTCTTCATCAAGTTCAAATTCGTTTGAAGAAGTACCATTCTGGTCATCGGTATTTTTTTTCGCATCAATACAACTTTCCACTAAGAGCGTTGCGATTCCTACTGTTGCTAAAGTTGTAGCCGTTAAAAAGAATCTTCTTTTCATATCAAGAAAATTTAAAATGGATTATGTATTCTATTTTTGAAAAAACTTCAGAATGAATTTATTTTCAAAAACAAATGCCCTATTATTTTCTACTTCTAATTTTTCGTGCTAAAAGTGTATTTTTCAATAACATTGCAATGGTCATTGGCCCAACTCCTCCTGGAACTGGGGTGATAAAAGAAGATTTTGGACTAACGCTTGCAAAATCTACATCGCCAGTGATTACATATCCTTTTGGATGTGAAGCATCTTCTACTCTGGTGATTCCTACGTCGATAACAACTACTCCATCTTTTACCATATCGGCCTTCAAATAATTGGGAACACCTAAAGCTGTGATGATTATATCAGCATTTTTAGTGTATTCTTCAATGTTTTTGGTTCTGCTGTGAGTTAATGTTACAGTTGAATCTCCAGGATAGCCTTTGCGGCTCATCAAAATACTCATTGGTCTGCCCACAATGTGGCTACGTCCAATAACTACGGTATGTTTCCCTGAGGTTTCTACTTTGTAACGCTCTAATAATTCCATAATTCCATAAGGAGTGGCTGGCAAAAAGGTTTCCATTTCCAAAGCCATTTTTCCAAAATTGGCGGGATGAAAACCATCAACATCTTTATCTGGATCAATCGCCATCAGGATTTTTTGTTCGTCAATATGTTTTGGCAAAGGCAACTGAACGATGTAACCATCCAAATCATCATCTTCGTTGAGCTCCTTGATTTTATCTAATAATTCTTCTTCTGTAATATTCTCAGGCAAAGCCACTAAAGTAGATTCGAAACCAATTTGCTGACACGATTTTACTTTGCTTCCCACATAAGTCAAACTAGCGCCGTTTGTACCCACGATAACAGCCGCTAAATGAGGGACTTTTTGACCGTCCGAAATCATTTTTTGCACTTCGGCAGCGATTTCGTTTTTAATATCTTCTGATGTTTTTTTTCCGTCTAGTAGTTGCATAGGAAGAGTTTGTTGTTTGTAGTTTATGGTTTATGGTTTAGTGAAAATTCCAAAGTTTTACTGAACACTTTTTGAGTATCACAAATCTGAATACTGAACACTGATTTTTTATCTCATCCCCGGCATTCCACCTGGCATTCCTTTCATATTGCCCATCATTTTCATCATATTCTTTCCGCCTGGTCCTTGCATCATCTTCATCATTTTACTCATTTGCTCAAACTGTTTCATCAACTGATTCACTTGTTCGACTTTCGTTCCTGAACCTTTAGCAATTCTAGCCTTTCGTTTCACATCTATTATTGCAGGTTTAGATCTTTCTTTTGGAGTCATCGAATGGATAATGGCTTCAATATGTTTGAAAGCATCGTCTTCGATTTCGACATCTTTCATCGCTTTTGAAGCTCCGGGAATCATTCCAACCAAGTCTTTCATGTTCCCCATTTTCTTCACTTGCTGAATTTGGGAAAGGAAATCATCAAAACCAAATTCGTTTTTGGCGATTTTCTTTTGAATTTTTCTGGCTTCTTCCTCATCATAATGCTCTTGCGCTTTTTCTACCAAAGACACCACATCCCCCATTCCGAGGATTCTTTCCGCCATACGTTCTGGATAAAACACATCGATAGCATCCATTTTTTCACCTGTTCCGACAAATTTGATGGGTTTATTGACTACAGTTTTAATAGAAATTGCAGCTCCACCACGAGTATCACCATCTAATTTGGTTAAAACTACACCATCAAAATTTAAAATATCGTTGAAGGCTTTGGCAGTATTTACAGCATCTTGACCCGTCATTGCATCAACAACAAACAAGGTTTCTTGCGGTTTTATGGCTTTGTGAACATTGGAAATTTCAGTCATCATCGCTTCATCGACAGCCAAACGACCAGCGGTATCGACAATCACTACATTGAAACCATTGGCTTTTGCGTGCTTGATAGCGTTTTGCGCAATTTCGACAGGATTTTTATTTTCAGGTTCTGAATATACTTCAACTGCCATCGAATCTCCAACCACATACAATTGCTGAATTGCCGCAGGACGATAAATATCACAGGCTACCAAAAGTGGTTTTTTTCCTTTTTTGGTTTGCAGATAATTGGCCAATTTTCCAGAAAAAGTAGTTTTACCAGAACCTTGCAATCCCGACATCAAAATAACAGTTGGATTACCAGAAAGATTGATTCCTGACACTTCGCCGCCCATTAATTCCGTAAGTTCGTCTTTGACTAATTTCACCAATAATTGTCCCGGTTGAAGTGTAGTTAATACGTTTTGACCAATGGCTTTTTCTTTTACTTTGGTGGTAAAATCTTTCGCAATTTTAAAGTTGACATCGGCATCTAATAAAGCACGACGCACTTCTTTTAGCGTTTCGGCAACGTTTACTTCGGTTATTTTTCCGTGACCTTTTAGAATATGAAAGGCTTTGTCTAATTTATCGCTTAAATTATCGAACATAATGGTAAATATCTTTTAATGAGGTGCAAATATAGGATAAAGTTGTAAAGTCTCAAAGTTACAAACTTGTAAAATTTAGAGAATTTTCAATAAAAAAACCATCTAAATAAGACTAGTTTAAAAGGCAAATATGTTCAGAAGATTATTCATTATTTTAACTCCGCCACAAAACGGCAGACAAACCAATTATCTTTGTAAAATAAAATCTAAAATAGTATGTCAAAATTAATTTATTTCAAAAGGTATTTGTACGTTATCGATCGCTTGAGAAGTAAGCCAAGTACTTTCAATGAGCTGCAAGACTATGTATTGCGAAAGTTAGAAAAAGACGATATTGATACGAGTTTCGAGTATGCTATTCGCACTTTTGAGCGAGACAAAAAAGACATTGCCACCCTTTTCGGAATCGATGTTCATTACGACCGAAAAGATAAGACTTATGCTATTGATGAAACTGAAATAGAAGACCAATCGGTAACAAGAATGATTGAAGCTTTTTCAATACATCACGCCTTGCAAGAAGGAAATAAATTGTCGCCAAGTGTGTTTTTAGAGAAACGAAAATCATTGGGAACCGAACATATTTATGGGATTATTCACGCCATTCAAAATAAATATATTTTGCAATTTACGCATCAAAAGCATTGGGAAGATTTTACTACCGAGCGCGAAGTGAAACCTATTGCCATCAAAGAATCGCAGCAACGCTGGTATTTGGTTGCTGTGGAAATAGGTAGCACTACTGTAAAAACTTTTGGAATGGATCGAATTTCTCATTTAAGAGTTACGGATACCAATTTCAAACCCATTGCTTATAACGTAGAAAAGGAATTCAAACACGCTCTTGGAGTAGAAACTTATGCACCTGCCGAAAAAGTGCTTTTGGAATTTTCCAAACAACAAGGCAACTACATCAAAACATTTCCGTTGCACGAATCCCAACGCATTTTAGAGGAAACTAAAGATACTGTTCTACTAGAAATTTTCATTCACACCACCAATGATATTCAAATGGAACTCTTGAAGTATGGTTCGGATGTAAAAGTACTCGCTCCAATTTCTCTTCAAAATGCAATAAAAAATAGCATTTTGGAAATGACAAATTTGTATAAATAAATGAAAATACTTATCGGAATAAATTTTGAAATCTTAAAAATAAAATAAAAATAATTTCTTGCGCGAATTTTATTGTAAGACATTTATCCAAATTGTAAGATTTGTTCGGAAAATTTTTTTATATTTATGAACTAATTTTAAAACTAATACCCTCAAATTAAAATATGGACGATAACACAAATAATATAAAAAACTTGCTGCAAAATGTAGCTGTTATTCAGAAAAAATATGATGAAATTGCAAAAATAACTGGAGAGAATTTTAATATCTTCTCCGTTATAAAAATGGAAAGCAAGGAAGTTAGAACACATTCTGCATTTATTGGAGAACTATTAAATCCAAAAGGCACTCACGGATTGAAAGATGAGCCTTTGAAAATTTTTGTTGATTTGTTAAATTCTAAATTTAAGGAAACAGATACAATAGTCGGAGATGCTACATCTAATGAGGAAAAATTTAAAATTGATAAAGAATCCGCTATTACAACAGTTGAGAAATATATTGGTTTTACAAACGAAGACAAAACCGAAGGTGGTAGAATAGATATTATTGTTGAAGACAAAAACAAAAATGCTATCATAATTGAAAATAAAATCTATGCTATTGAGCAAACAAATCAATTAATTAGATATAATAATTATTCGAAAAATTCTCCAATCTTGTATTTAACTTTAGATGGTAGTGCACCAAGTTCTGCAGAAGGATTAAAAGAAAACAGTCATTATTTTAATATTTCCTATAAGGAACATATTAAAGAATGGTTGGAACTATGTCTTAAAGAAGCTGTTGAATACCCGATGCTTCGAGAAGTAATTAGACAATATATATATTTGATAAAAAAACTAACTAACCAAACAATAAACAATAATATGAGTAAAGATATAGTAGAAAGAATGGAAAAAGATATTCAAGCAAGCTTTGAAGTAGCTAATAATTTATACGAATTAAAAAAGAAATTATATTATGACTTGATTATAGATTTAAAGAATAACTCAGAAGAATTTCAAATTGTAGATACAAATCATATCGATTATTATGGTGTAGATATTCACTGTAAAGGTTTTGGAAAAATCATTAGAATGCTCTTTGGCAAGAGAAAAGATAAAGATTTTTGTACAAGTGTATCCTGTGGCTATCAATTAAATAACATTGAAATGACAGAATCTCAAAAACATAATTATAATAGTATAGGATTTGAAGTAAATTCCGCTTGGGTTTACAAATGGATAAATTCCGGAAACTGGGGAAATTCTCCTGAAATTTGGGAAGATATTGCAAAAGGGAAAAAAGGAAAGGTTTATGAAGAAATTATATCCGTCATAAATGAAATTATTGAAATTGAAAGCAATCCCAATTAATTGTAAAATGTAATGCCAAAAAAACGACGCCCAACCAAGTGTCGTTTTTTTTTGGGGGGAAACATTTTTCTCCACGTCACATTCTGGCAGTTATTGCTTTTATTTTTGAAGAAATTTATAAACTAAAACTATGGAATTTGAATATAATAGATTAGATATGTGCATTTTGTTTGACAATCTAAAAAACGAAGAAATTAGAAAAACATTAGCCTATATGGTTGATTTTAAGGAACACGAAAATCTTGTGGTCATTCCAAAACCGTACTCCATCGAAATCTCCAATGCTAACATTTGTATTGCAGTTATAGTTTTTGTTGGTTTTGAAAAGGAAGAATATGACACTTTAAAAACCAAAAACAATCATCACGTAGTTTCTTTTGATAGGATAACACAAACAATGATTGAATTTAAAAATATGCCCATAAAACACATCGATTATATGGCTTTGTTTTTTATGTCTTTAGCAAGAACGGAGGATAAGAAGGTACAAGAATTTTTGAGCCTTAAAGAGTTAAGTAGATATGATACTATACATCAATTAAGGAAAAAACAACTATAACTCTGCCTTCTTTTGGCTTAGCTGCCTTTTAATTTTACGCCTTGGGAAAGCCGAAACCCAATAACAGTAGGCAAACTAAAAACACGCACTATTATGGCACAAATGATTGTAAAGGGAAAAGAAATGATTCGCATTAACCCCACAACGAAAACCAAAATTGAATACTCCACTAATGATGGAAGAAGTTGGATGTCGCGTTGCAACACGAGCAGTTATGGAGATTTTTCGGACTTGACCGATAATGGCAAAGAAATTCTGGGTCTGACTTCAAAAGGCTTGTATTATTCCACCAACGAAGGCAGAAGCTGGATGAAAAGAAGTTAAAAATGAAGCGGTCTGATTACCGCTTTTTTTATATATTTACATCACAACGAAGCCGTTTCTAAAAAGATCAAACCACCAAACCCAATTTCCCAAACAATGAACACTGGCGAAATACTAATCTATCAAACCCAAGAAGGCAAAGTAAAACTTAGCGTTACCTATAAAGATGATAATTTTTGGCTTTCACAAAAACTAATTGCGCAACTATTTGGAGTTGAAGTACCCGCAATTAGTAAGCATTTAAAAAATATTTTTGAATCGGGCGAACTCGATGAAAATTCAGTTGTTTCCAAAATGGAAACAACTGCATCTGATAATGAAATCTACCTAACTACTTTTTACAACCTCGATGCTATTAAGACTGTGTATTTTTCTACAATAAATAAAATATTTCACTATTAACAACGTACAGTTTAGCGTACATTTGTAAAAAATAAAATCAGTATGCAAACCGTAAGTGTAACAGAGTTTCGAGGAAATATAAAAAAATATTTAGAGCTTGCCGAAAACGAAAAGTTAGTAATCCATAGAAACAATGGCGTTTCATTTTTGTTGACACCTTTAAAAGACGAAGCGGAAGAGGGACTTTTAAACGATGCTCAAAAAAAAGCAATCGACAAAGGATTGAAATCCATAGCACAAGCAAGGGTGATGACCACTACCGAGGCAAAGCAAAAAATAAACGAAAAATATCCAAATTTTTTTAAATAAATGCCAAACATCATTTGGTCATTCGATGCCGTCGAAGATGTTATAGAAAACATTGACTATCTTGAAAAACGGTGGACAAAAAAGGAAATTGAGAGATTTTCTGCGAAAATTGATGCGGTTTTAGATCAATTATCAAGAGGTACTATAACCTTCAAATCATCAGGCTATAAAAACACCTACGAAGTCCCAATCATAAAACAAATTACACTGTAGTATCAAATCCAAGACAACAACATTCTTTTAGTTCGTTTTTGGAACAACTATCAAGACCCTACTAATCTTGTCATTAAATAAAAAATCCGCTTTAATCTGTTCAAATATGTGTCATCAGTGTTCCAATATCAGCTTGATGTAAGTAACGGATGGTTATGATGATAAAACCAACTTCGAAAGAATCCTCTCTTTTTGTGAAAATGAAAAATGGAGTTGTAAAAATAGTAGCCTTAGAATAGGGTATTATAGCGTTTGGTTAATAGCGAAAATCGCGCGAGTTTTAGTAGATTTACAACATTAACGAACGTTCAAAAAACAAATAAATATACCTTTTAGCAATGGCAATCAGTAAAATACAATATGTATCCGACCTTCATTTGGAATTCCCAAAAAACAAGGCCTTTATTGATAACAATCCAATTGTACCAAAAGGCGATATTCTAATTTTGGCGGGTGATATTGTGCCATTTGCCATACTGAATAAACACCAAGATTTCTTTAGTTATCTTGCAGATAATTTTGAATTTACGTATTGGATCCCTGGCAATCACGAATATTATTATTTTGATATTGCTGATAAATCGGGTGTATTGTGGGAGGAAATTAGACCTAATGTTGTTTTGTTGAACAATACAGCAGTGCAAATTCAAGACACCAAATTGATTTTCTCTACATTATGGTCTAAAATTGCTCCAGCCAATAAATTTTATGTGCAGGAAAATTTAAGCGATTTTCACGTTATTCTGTACAAAGGCAAAACACTTAGAACAGAAACATACAACCAACTTCACGCAGAAAGTCTTCACTTTATCCGGCGGGAATTACAAACTCAAAATCAAGGAAAAACGGTAGTTGTGTCCCATCACGTTCCTACTTATATGAATTACCCCGAGATTTATAAAGGAAGTAAACTAAATGAAGGTTTTGCTGTAGAACTTTTTGATACCATCGAATCATCTAGTGTTGATTATTGGATTTATGGCCACAGTCACTATAATACGGCAGATTTTACTATTGGAAATACAAAAATACTGACCAATCAATTGGGATATATTCATCAAAATGAACATTTACTTTTTAATCCTGATGCCTCTATAATTTTTTGATAAACATCCGATATACAAAATAATGGGACAGACCTAACAGGTTTGTAAAACCTGTTAGGTCTGTCTACAAAACCATTAGAACATCTAAATAGACCCAAACAATTATTGCTATCAAACAACCCTAATAACTCGTATCGTCCAATGCTACTTTTCCATTAAAGGTTCGATACAAAAAGAAAAAATAAGCACCCAATAATGGCGCACCAATAGCCACAATCGTCAGCATAATTCCCAAAGATTTTTCAGAAGAAGCAGCATTGTAAATCGTCACATTATATTTGGGATCGATGGTCGAAATTAAAAGCGTTGGATACAATTGTAAAGCCACAAGAATCAGCAAAAACGACATGGTCAAAGAGGAAAATACCAAGGCCTTCATATATTGTTTTTTGGAAACCAGACGGGGCACATTGGCCACAGCCAAAAACGACAATACAGGAACCACAAAATATAATGGATTTTCCCTGAAATTAGCCGTCACTTCCGGAATAAAAATTAAAGTATAAAGCGTCGTAATTCCGAAACTGATGATGAAAAATACCATTCCGTTTTTAAGCAAAAATGTCAATCGAGCATGCAATCTTCCTTCGGTTTTTAATAATAGAAAGATGGCTCCTTGGGTCATAAAAATAGAAAGCGTAGTAAAACCAACCATAATCGCATAAGGATTCAGGAATGAAAAAAAGATACCTCCTTGATACGAAAAATTGGGTCCCAAGGCGAATCCTTGCAAAATATTTCCCAGCACGACACCCAACAAAAAGGCAATCATAATACAAGATACACTGTAAATAACATCCCAACTGTTTCGCCACCAAGCCATTTCTTCGGCACTTCTGAATTTGATAGCCGCTGCTCTAAGCACATTGAACATTAAAAACAACATAAACGGAATGTACATTGCCGACAACATCGTGGCATACATCACCGGAAATCCAGCGAATAAAGCGCCTCCGCCAATGACCAACCAAACTTGATTGGCATCCCAAATTGGGCCGATTGCGTTGATGGCGATTCTTCGGCTCAGGTCTTTTCTGAAAAACAAATGCCAAGCTCCGGCCCCGAAATCAAAGCCTTCCAAAATAGCATAACCCGAAAACAATGAGCCAATTACCAAATACCATAAAGTGGGATAATCTATTCCTAAAAAAGTTTCCATACCTTTAGATTAATTGTTTAAAATAATTTTTGATGGCTCTTTTTCCTCTTCATCATAAGGACCGTGCTTTATTTTTTTATTCACCGAGTATAAAAACAATACCAACAACAGCGAATAAACTACAGTAAACAAAACCAAAGAAAATACAATTTGGTTAGAAGATACTTCTTGTGAAAATGCTTTATTAGTTCTTAATAGTCCATAAACTACCCAAGGCTGTCTTCCCATTTCGGCCGAAAACCAACCCACTTGATTGGCTATTTGGGGTAAAATCACCGAAAAGGAAAAAATCCACATCAGCCACTTGGTTTCGAATAATTTGCCACGCCACCAAAGGAAACTAGCGTAAAGCGTAAGTCCAATTAATGCCATCCCGATCGCAATCATAATGTGATAAAACTGGAAAACCGCATTGATTTGACTAGGTCTATCTTCGACCGGAAAGTCATTCAATCCTTTTATGGGAGCTTTAAAATCTTGGTGCACCAAAAACGATAATCCACCCGGAATTCCTAATCCAGTAACGGTTTGTTTTTCTTTATCGACCCAACCTACGAGATACAAATCGGCGGGGGAATTTTTCTTGAAATGCCCTTCCATAGCAGCCAATTTAGCTGGTTGATTTACTGCTACTCCATCGGCGGAACTGTGTCCTGAAAGCAATTGAGTGAGTGAAAAAATAGTTGCCACAACCAAGGTAATTTTGAATGCTTTTTTGGATATTTCGACATAACGCCCTTTTCGAATATAATAAGCGTGAACGCTCAACACCAAGAATGTTCCCGCCAAAATAGCGCCTTGCCAAACGTGAATGATTCTATCAACACTTGAAGGATTGAAAACCATTGCCCAAAAATCGGTTACTTCGGCACGAGCATTTAATCCTGTTCCAACGATATGATAACCTGCGGGTGTTTGTTGCCAAGAATTCGCCACCACAATCCAAACAGCGGAAAACATCGAACCTAAAAACACACCCAAAGTAGAAACAAAATGTACCCAAGGTTTCACCCGATTCCATCCAAAAAGTAATATTCCAAGAAAAGTGCTTTCTAATCCAAAAG
Source organism: Flavobacterium sp. (assembly GCA_043770265.1). Classification (GTDB taxonomy): domain Bacteria; phylum Bacteroidota; class Bacteroidia; order Flavobacteriales; family Flavobacteriaceae; genus Flavobacterium. Next base: position 25,424 of record JAYVIK010000203.1, read on the forward strand.
CAAATAATCCCTCAGCGGCCAAGGCACTTCCGAAAATATCGCCAACATACCGCGAATAGACCGCCCAATTGGTTCCAAATTCAAACTCCATTATAATTCCAGTGGCGACGCCAATTCCGAAAGTCAAAGCGAATATTTTAATCCAAAAGCGTGTTAAAATTTCGTAATCCTTATTTCCTGTTTTAAGGTAAATTCCTTCGAAGAGAACCATTATCAACCCAATTCCGATGCTTAAGGGTGGATAGATATAATGAAAGGCAATCGTGAAGGCAAATTGTATTCGTGCTAATATTTCAACGTCCATAATAATAAATTTTACATCAAATTTAGTTAACAATAATCAGAACTGAATTGTAACGTTTGTTAAATAACTACTAATTAAAAATTAAGAAATAGTCCTACACCAATTCTCTAAAATACTGCAATAAGATTTTGTCGTTTTCTAATGTTGGCGTAAAAACTTCCAAAATACTTGGCTTTTCATTCTGAGCATATAAAGCTTTCAAACTCGTTTCTAAATTAGCTTCAGTGCTAGCAATACTGTATTCAAAACCGTACATTTTGGCTAATTGTTCAGCAGTCAGGCAATGCGAAGTTTCGAAAAATTTGTTGAAAACTGGCGTTTCTTCGTGACCAGGCAAAATCCTAAAAATGCCACCTCCTCCATTATTGAGGAGAATAATTTTGAAATTTTTAGGTGTGTATTCGTTCCACAAAGCGTTGCTGTCGTAGAGAAAACCGATGTCTCCCGCTATCAAAACAGCTGGTCTTTCATTACCTACAGCCGCACCAATTGCAGTAGAAGTACTGCCGTCGATGCCACTTGTTCCCCGATTGCAAAAAACTTGAATCGAAGGATCAATATCAAACAATTGGGCGTATCGAATGGCCGAGCTGTTGCTTAAATGCAACATACTATTTTCAGGCAAGGAAGGAATTATCTTTTCAAAAGCCTTGAAATCCGAAAAAGGAATTTTAGCTAAATACTCCTGGTGTTTTTTTTCTCGCAAAGCCGAAATTTTATCAAAAGTCGAAAAATAATTACTTTTAATCGGAATGGTAAAAGGCAAAAATTGTTTGAAAAATAAATTGGGATTAACCTTGAAATGTTGTGTCAAATAGCCGTAAGTGTTGTATGCCCTCAAAGTATCAATGTGCCAATGATGCGTTGGTTTGTATTGTCGCAAAAATGCTTTTATCCTTTTGGAAACCACCATTCCACCAAAGGTTATCAAAATATCCGGTTGCAAAATTTTGAATTCTTTTTTTGCAAAAGGCGTAATTATGGTGTCGATATTGTTTAAAAACGAAGGATTGTGCAAGTTAGAAGTAGTTTCCGTCATTACAACAACTGAATTGTCTTTGGCAAAAGATTCAATGATTTCTGCGTCAATTTCGTTGGGTTTGTTTTCTCCAATAAGGATTAATTTCTTTTTGGATTGGTTCCAAATGTTCGTGAATTCAACTATTTGGTCGATGGAGATTTTATGAACCGTTTTACGGAAAGCCGAGATGGTTACATCGACATCCAATTTGGAAACCGTTTGATACAAAGGTTCTTCAAAAGGCGCATTAATGTGAACGGGGCCTTTTTTTATCAACGCTTTATGAATGGCTTTGTTGATTTTTAAATCATTTTCAACCGAAACTTCTTCGGATAAATTGGCGTTGTACAACGAATGATTTTGAAAAACGTTCTCCTGACGAATGGTTTGTCCGTCGCCAATATCAATCTTGCTTTGAGGTCTATCCGCAGAAATTACTATCAATGGGATTTGACTGTAAAAAGCCTCGGCAAAAGCGGGATAATAATTCAACAATGCTGAACCCGAAGTGCAAACCACGGCAACCGGTTTCTGGATTTGTTGGGCAATACCCACCGCAAAAAAAGCAGCGCATCGTTCGTCGGCAATGCTGTAACAGTTGAATTCGGGATTGCTTACAAAACCTATGGTCAGAGGAGCGTTTCGAGAACCGGGAGAAATTACTATATTTTTTATTCCTTTGGCAAGGCAAATCTGGATGATGCTTTGTGCTAAAGGTATTTTGGGATAATTCATTTTTTAAGTTGGAAGTTAGAAGTTAGAGGTTAGAAGTTTTGCAACTTTAACCTAAACTGCAAAGTTACAAACTTGGCTACCGAATTCCTCTAATTGGAACAAGTTTTTCATACTTTTGAGGAGAAATAATTTTAGAAATGAAAATCAATATTAGACCCTATAAAACCGAAGATACCCAAGAAGTTTTGGACATCATCAACCATAATATTTTACATTCGACTGCTTTGTATGATTACAATATTCGAAGTTATGAGCAGCAGAAAACTATTTTGGAAGAAAAAATAAGCAAAAACTTTCCTGTAATTGTTGCCGAATTGGAAGGACAAGTTGTTGGTTTTGGTATGTATAGCGAGTTTCGATTTCGGGAAGCTTACAAATTTACGGTCGAACATTCGGTTTATGTCAATGAAAGTTTTCACGGGAAAGGCATTGGTAAACTGTTGCTTCAAGAATTAATTGTTTTGGCTCGAAAACAAAAACTGCACACGATGATTGCTGTTATTGATTCCGAAAATCAAAGCAGCGTTGAATTTCACGAGAAGTTTGGTTTTAAAACCGTGGGAATTATTAAGGAATCGGGTTTTAAATTTGAGCGTTGGCTAGATTCGGTTTTTATGCAATTGATTTTGGAGTAAAGAAAATCGGACATAGATTGCACAGATTTTTACAGATTTATTAGCTTAGTGTAATTACAGGGCATTCGCTTTTAAAAATTTCCGCCACGAATTACACTAATAAACACGAATTAGAAATGTTTTTAATTAAACGAATTCATTGTTGTCCGATAAAAATTTGAAAACCTAATAAAATTAATGCTTCTAAAGGTTTTACTTGTTTTTGAGTGAGTTGATATAGATTCGATATATGAAAATTTAAAAAAATAAAATGGATTTATACGATTTTCAAAACCTTAAATTGCTACAAATAGGCGTTTATTTGATTTACTATAATTTGCCTTGAAGATGTGTTGATTTTAATCGGACAACAATGAAACGAATTCTTAGAAAGAAATAAAATTAGTGCAATTCAATTTTAAATTTGATAAAAATTAGTGATAATTTGTGTAATTCGTGGCTAAGTTTTTTTTCTTTTTTTAAAAGCG
>JAYVIK010000204.1:0-28042 GCA_043770265.1 Flavobacterium sp.
TATAAAATTAACCAACAAAGCAATGAAAATAAAAACCATTAAAAATGTCCACTTGAACAAAGGGTCTAGAAAAAACCATTAATTTTGTCCATTACTCCAGAAAATATAATATTTCATATTGATTTGTTTAATCCTGAAAACTGCCACTGAAAACTGATTACTGAACATCAATCCAACTTCTCAGTCAATTTTTTAAACACAGATTTTGCTGATTTTCCTTCGTATAAAATGCTGTATACGGCATCTATAATTGGGGTATCAGCACCATAACCCAAGTTGAGGTTATAAGCACTTTTGGCAGCATAATAGCCTTCGGCAACCATACTCATTTCCATCATTGCGGATTTTACAGTATAGCCTTTTCCTATCATATTCCCAAACATTCTGTTTCTTGAAAAAATGGAATAACCTGTAACCAATAAATCGCCCAAATAAGCCGAATCATTGATGTTGCGTTTCATTTTGTGGACTTTTTTGATGAATTTCTTCATCTCTCTAATACCGTTACTCATCAACACCGATTGAAAATTATCGCCATAGCCCAATCCGTGAGCCATTCCTGCTGCTATGGCATAAATATTCTTGAGCATTGCTGCATATTCGGTTCCAATAATATCATCAGAAATTTTGGTTTTGATATAATTACCAGATAGATTTTTGGCTACGATTCTGGCTTTTTTTGCATCGCCACAAGCTATTGTAAGGTAGGACAAACGTTCCAGCGCCACTTCTTCGGCGTGACAAGGGCCAGTGATTACGCCAATATTTTCGAAGGGGATGTCGTAGGTGGTATTGAAATGTTCGCCAACAATCAAACTAGTTTCAGGAACAATTCCTTTGATGGCTGAGAAAATGACTTTGCCTTCCAAACTTTCGGTCAGTTTTTCCAGTTCACCATTCAAAAAAGCTGAGGGAATAGCAAAAATGATATAATCGGCATACCCTACAGCTTCATTAATGTCACTTGTAAGTTTTAATTTTTTTACATCAAATTCAACAGAACTGAGGTAATTGGGATTGTGATGTTGCGTTTTAATATGTTCGATGGCATCTTCATTTCGCATATACCAAGCAATTTGTTCAAGGTTTACACATAACATTTTGGCAATTGCAGTTGCCCAACTTCCTCCACCAATTACGGCAAATTTTAATTTCTCGGCCATTATTTCATTAGATTTAATCAAAAGTACTTAAAAATATACGTAAAAAACAAAAATTAACCGCAGAAATGGGTTATGAACCTTAAATAAAAATCTTAATATATATTTTTATTATTACACAATATGTTTATGTTGTGTGCGTTATAGTTGTTTAAAATTGTTTTTTTTATAAGTAAGAGGTTGAATTAGTTAGTTTTGTTTTAGTGTTTTTAAAAAGGCGGTCTTAAGGGTAGTTTAAGAACGCCTTTTTATTTTCTAATAACTCATTTCAACTATTGATTTTACTTTTTCTAATGTGATATTTTGTCTTTCACCTAATGCTTTCCAACCTCTTTTTTCAAAACGATTGACTATAAAATCCCCTGCTTTTTCATAATCTTTGGTGTTTTCAGATAATTTTGTTTGCATTCCCATGGTATGAAAGAATTCAACCGTTTTGTTGATGGCTTCGTGAGCAATTTCATCTTCAGTTCCTGCTAAATTAAATATGCGTTTTCCATATTGAGCCAATTTTCCTTTCTTGGTTTCGAATAGTACACGGTATAAATTGGGGCCAATAATAGCCAAAGTTCTAGCATGATCAATTCCGTATAAAGCAGTCAATTCGTGCCCAATCATGTGTGTTGCCCAATCCGATGGAACTCCTTTTTGGATTAAACCATTCAAAGCCATCGTACAACTCCACATAAAATTGGAAGCCAAAGTATAATCTGTTGGATTTTCAACCACTTTCGCTCCCACTTGAATCAAAGTTTGCAAGATACTTTCTGCAATTCGATCCTGAAGATAGCCATCGTGAGGATAGGTTAAATATTGTTCTAAAACGTGAGTGTAGGCATCTACCACACCATTTTGCAATTGTCTTTTGGGCAAAGAAGCAATTACGGTTGGATCGCAAATAGAAAATTTTGGAAACAAAGCAGATCCTCCAAAATCTAATTTTTCTTGCGTGGCTTCAATTGTAACCACGGAACCGGAATTCATTTCGCTTCCTGTTGCTGGCAAAGTCAAAACAGTTCCAAAAGGGACTACTTTGGAAACATCTTTAAATAGAATTCTTTTTTGGAGAATGTCTATCGGATTTCCTTCAAAAAGTGCTGCTGCCGACATAAATTTTACTCCGTCAATAACACTTCCTCCTCCAACGGCAAGGATGAAATCAATTTTTTGTTCCCGAATAATGGCAACAGCTTTCATCAAGGTTTCAAAACGCGGATTGGCTTCAATACCGCCAAACTCAATTATTTCAAAGCCGGATAATGCAGTTTTAACCTGTTCGTAAATTCCGTTTTTGAAAATGCTTCCACCGCCGTAAGCGAGTAGTATTTTTGAGCCAAATGGAACTAAAGTTGATAATTTTTCTATTTGACCTTTACCGAAAACTAGTTTAGTGGGATTGTATAATTCGAAATTAAGCATCGTTTATTATTTAGCGTTCAATTGTTGTAGTATTTTTTCAGCAACCAGTTTAGAAGAAGCGGGATTTTGTCCTGTAATTAGCAAACCATCCTCAACTGCGTAGGGATGCCAATCTTCCGCTTTGCTGTAAGTAGCTCCATTTTGTTGTAAAACATCTTCCAATAAAAAGGGAACAATTTTGGTTAAACCAACAGCTTCTTCTTCGGTATTAGAAAATCCAGTTACTTTTTTTCCTTTAACCAAATAGTCTCCATTAATTTTTACGTTTTTAAGAGCGGCAGGTGCGTGACAAACGAAACCAACGGGTTTGTTATTCGTGTAAAATGATGCTATCAAAGCTGCTGAATTTGCATCTTCAGCCAAATCCCAAAGTGGTCCGTGACCTCCTGGATAAAATACAGCATCGTAATCGGCCTGATTTATTTCTGATAATTTTTTGGTATTTTTTAGTTTTTCCAATAAAATAGCATCTGTATCAAATCTTTTGGTATCCTCAGTCGCTGCCGATGGATCTTCACTTTTTGGATCAATGGGCGGTTGTCCGCCAAGTGGTGTCGCAATGTCAATACTTATTCCTTTATCTGCCAAAGCATAATAGGGCGCTGCTAATTCTTCTGTCCAAAAACCTGTTTTTTCTCCCGTGTTGCCCAATTTATCGTGACTGGTAACAACAAATAATATTTTTTTCATAACTTTTTTATTTTGTTTTTGCGCTGTTGCGGTTAGGCAATTCGCTGTGAATACAATAATGACAAACAATACTATTTTCTTCATAATTGATTTGTTTATGCAAAATTAGGTTGAATATGTCAGTAACGAAGGCTATTTATCACAAGTTTGTGATTAGAGATTTTTTAAAAGTATTTAAATGGATATTTTTACTATAAATTATTACGGTTGCTGTATTTCCAAATTTTTTGAAGTAAAAAGGAACAAACATTTTTCTAGTGTCTTATATTTTTTTGAATGATTGACGTTGAGAGTTTCTCGACAAGGATAATAATTGGACTCTTAAAAATAGTTAAAATTCAATAGTAGCTGAAAGAGAATTTAAAACTGATAAATTTCATTTGTCGTCACACAATAATCCAACTTTACATCATTTTCGAAAACATCTTCAATTTTTGCTGACGCTTCAAAAAAGGAAAGCCCAATTTTGAGGGTGTCGGGTTTGCATTCCTTCAAGAATTTATCATAAAATCCTTTGCCGTAACCTGCTCGATGTCCCGATTTGTCAAAAGCCAAAAGAGGCACAAAAACCACATCAATTTTATGAGTTGGAACTTCTATTCCATCAACGGGTTCTGGAATATTGTATTGATTTTTCTTGATTTTGGTATTGTCTGTCAAAAGAAAATGAGTCATTTCTCGAGTTGCGAAATCGCTTTTTGAGATAATAATTTCCTTGTCTTTTCCAGAAAGCAAGTGCAAAATAAACTCAGTATTGATTTCTTTCTGTTCTGTAATGGGAAGGAAAATATGGAAATAGGTTTTCTCCCAAATAGGAAGCGACAACACTTTATTGGCAATAGCCAAACTCATTTCTTCCAAATCTTCTTCGGAAAGTAGGCTGCGTAAGGCTTTGTGTTTTTGTCGCAATTCTTTCTTAAACATGAATCAAGGCTTTCAATTCGTTAATAAAGGAGGTTAAATGCTGAACTTCGACGTGATCCATCAGCACAATTTTGTACCATTTATTGCTTTGATTGTGTTGTTGGGGAACCAAATCATATTTTTCTGCGATTTCCTCTGGAACATATTGCGAATGAATAGTCACTATATTCATAAAGGGTTCTCTAAAATATTGAATATTCAATTCGTCTAATTCGTGGCACAAAAACTGGGTTCGCATTTGTAAAATACTCACTTTTTCGAACCAACCAAACGGACCATACGTAAACAAAATCATCCAAACTGCCACGGCATTTGCACCAGAACGGCTTCCGCAAAGGGTCAAATCCATTCCTTCTACATATTCGGCTTCTTTGGTCAAAACATTTTCAATGAGTCCTTTTCTACAAATGAAAACGCCTGTCCCATAAGGGGATTGCAACATTTTATGCGCATCAATCGTGATGGAACTAATCTTTGTATTACTGAAATTTATAGTCGATTTTTGGTTGCTAAACGGATAAACAAATCCGCCATAAGCTCCGTCAATATGTAGTTTATATTCGGCGTCGTTTTTTTCTAAAAGCGAAGTGTAATCATCAGGATTGTCAACAGAACCAAACATTGTTGTTCCCATATTGGCAACAGCGATAAAATATTTTTTTCCGTTTTGTTTGGCCTTAATGATTTCATTTTTCAAAGCTATTTTTTCGATTTCTCTGTTTTCGAAAGAAACGGGAATTTTCAACCAATCTATCATTAAAACATTGGCACCTTTTGCAATAGAATAATGCGCGTCTTCGGAAGCCAAGATAGCGATTTCATCTAATTTTGCCCCTTTTTGATGCATGAAAAAATTGCGATACATCCACAAAGCTTGAATATTGGCTTCGGTTCCGCCAGGAGAAATATAGCCGTCAAATGAGTCAGGTTCTGCTTTGAAAACATCCACCGCTAGAACATTCAAAACTTCGCGTTCTATTTCTTGAGTTCCTTTAAATGCTTTCTCAGAAGTTCCTAAAGTATGGCAACCTATATGATTGGGATTTGCGACATAAGTTTGCAATGTAGGAGCGTCTTTCAAAAATGGTGCGTCGTCATAAAATACTTTTCCGTCCAGTTTTGAAGCAGGATAACCCAACGAGGCATCTTTAGAAAAATTCACGTTTTCATCCAATGCTTGTTGAATTCTATTTTTTCGTTCTTCTTGTGAGAGTTTTTTCCAGTAAATCATGGCTTAATATTTTAGACAAAGATAAATTTATAAATTATTAAAAATATGATAACTGTCGTGTTTTCTGAATTTGGAACTTCATATTTTTCAGGCTAACTTTGTTATATGAACAACCCAACTCTCGAACTTCAAATTCAAACCTTGCCCGATGGTCCCGGCGTTTATCAATATTACGATAAAGAAGGGAAAATTTTGTATGTGGGCAAAGCCAAAAATCTTAAAAAAAGAGTTTCTTCTTATTTCAATAAAGTTCACGATACTGCCAAAACTAATGTCTTGGTCAAGAAAATTGTAACCATAAAACACATTGTCGTTCCCACGGAAACCGATGCGCTTTTATTGGAAAACAACCTCATAAAAACATTGCAACCGCGGTACAATGTCTTGTTGCGAGACGACAAAAGTTATCCTTGGATTTGCATCAAAAAAGAACCTTTTTCGAGAATTTTCCCAACTCGAAGGATGGTAAAAGACGGCTCGGAATATTTTGGACCTTACACGAGTTTCAAGACAGTTAGCACTATTTTGGAATTGATAAAAGAGTTGTATCCGCTGCGAACCTGCAACTATGATTTGTCCCAATCTAATATCGAAAACCATAAATTCAAAGTCTGTTTGGAATATCATATTGGCAACTGCAAAGGTCCTTGCGAAGGTCACGAAGCTTTAGAAAATTACCAAAAACAAGTCGATGCTATTCGCGAAATTTTGAAAGGAAACTTCAAAGAATCGATGAAGGATTTCAGAAAAGTAATGACCGATTTGGCTACAAATATGCACTTTGAAGAAGCGCAAAAAATTAAAGAGAAAATAGAAATTCTCGAAAATTACCAATCGCGTTCGACGATTATAAATCCAAAAATTACGAATATCGACGTGTTTTCGATTGTTTCGGACGAAAGTGCTGCTTTTGTGAACTTTCTGCAAATTTCACACGGTTCGATTATTCGTTCGCATACCATGGAAATTAAAAAGAAATTGGACGAAACAGATGAAGAGTTATTAGAATTAGCGATTATCGAACTTCGGGAACGTTTTCAGTTATTGTCCCGAGAAATTATTGTTCCTTTTGAAGTGGAAGTTGGCGAAAACATCAAAGTTACCGTTCCGCAATTGGGCGATAAAAAGCAGATTTTGGATTTATCCATCCGAAATGCCAAATTTTACCGAATCGAACAATTGAAACAACTTCAAATTGTAGATCCCGACCGTCACGCCAACCGAATTATGGCACAAATGCAAAAGGATTTACGATTGCCTGTCGAGCCAAGACACATCGAATGTTTTGACAACTCGAATATTCAAGGAACCAATCCTGTTGCGGCTTGCGTGGTTTTCAAAGATGGAAAACCCAGCAAAAAAGATTATCGACATTTCAATATAAAAACTGTCGAAGGGCCAGATGATTTTGCATCGATGACCGAAGTGGTTTATAGAAGATACAAACGATTATTGGACGAAAACGAACCTTTGCCGCAACTCATCATTATCGATGGTGGAAAAGGACAATTATCATCAGCTTTGAAAAGTATTGACGAATTGGGTTTACGAGGAAAAATCACCATTATTGGCATTGCCAAACGGTTGGAAGAATTGTTTTATCCCGGCGATTCAATTCCACTGTATTTGGACAAAAAATCGGAAACTTTGAAGGTCATTCAGCAATTGCGTAACGAAGCGCACCGATTTGGGATTACACACCATCGGGATAAAAGGAGCAAAGCCGCATTGAATTCTTCGATAGAAAGCATTCCTGGAATTGGCGAAAAAACGATGCTCACCTTAATTCAACATTTCAAAAGTGTTAAAAGATTGAAATTGGCAACAGAAAAAGAAATTTCGGACGTTATAGGTATATCAAAAGCCAAAAAAATTACCGACTTTTACAAAACCAATTAGCAAATCACAATGAGAAAGTTTGTCTTGTTTTTTCTTCTTCTAGTAACTTATCAGGCGTCTTTTTCGCAAGACACCATCAAGAAACCAAAAATCGGATTGGTTTTGAGTGGCGGTGGCGCAAAAGGGTTTGCTCACGTGGGTGTATTAAAAGTTTTAGAACAAGCAGGAATTAAAATAGATTTTATTGGCGGAACTAGTATGGGTGCAGTTGTTGGCGGACTTTATGCCTCTGGTTATAATGCTGCCCAATTAGATTCAATTGTTACAACAACCAATTTTGACAATTTATTAATAGATTATCTTCCGCGTTCTTCCAAAAGTTTTTACGAAAAAAGGAATGATGAGTTGTATGCTTTAATTCTCCCTTTCAACAAATTGAAATTTGGAGCTCCACAATCGCTGTCAAAAGGGATGTTTAATTATAATTTTTTTAACCGATTGACCTTGCACGCTCGACATGTAAGAGATTTTAATCAATTTCCGATTCCTTTTTTATGTATGGCGACAGACATCGAGCTAGGGAAACAAGTTGTATTAGATAAAGGTGTTTTAGCACAAGCTTTATTTGCTAGTTCAGCTTTACCTTCGGTTTTTTCGCCTGTGACATTAGATGGTAAACTCCTTGTTGATGGCGGTGTTACCAATAATTATCCCATAGAAGAAATTAGAAAACTAGGCGCAGATATCATCATAGGCGTTGATGTACAAAGTGGTTTACGGGATAAAAACCAACTTCAAGGAGCCACAAATGTTTTGTTTCAAATCACTAATCTTCAGACTATTGAAAAAATGAATGTCGATTCGAAAAACACAGACATTTATATAAAGCCAGACATCAAAAACATTGGAGCAGTATCTTTTGAAAAGGCAAAAGAAATTATTCAAAGAGGTGAAGAAGCTACATTTACAATTTATGAAGACTTGAATAAATTAGCTGATACATCAAATCGATATCAAAAACCAAAACTAAAAATAGAATCAGATAGTTTGTATATTAAAAACATTGTATGCAATAATTTAGTTAATTATTCCAAGGCATACATAGAAGGAAAATTAAAGTTCAAATCAGGGGCGAAAATCAGGTATAAAGATTTAGAAACTGGAATCAATACTATTGACGCCACTCATAATTTTGGAACCGTAACCTATTCATTAGAACCCAATGGTTCTGGAGATGATTTAGTTATAAATTTGACTGAAAATCCGATAATTACTTTTTTGAAATTTGGATTACATTATGACGGACTTTATAAAAGTGCCGTTTTAGCCAATATTACCAACAAAAACACACTTTTCAAGAACGATGTAGCTTCATTCGATTTGATAATTGGCGATAATGTTCGGTATAATTTGGATTATTATATTGATAATGGATACAACTTGAGTGTTGGATTTAAATCACAATTGAATCAATTCAACAAAAATGTCACAAAAGACATCAGCAGTTTATCTATTGATCCATCTGTAAATTCGATCAATATTAATTTTCTAGACCTAACAACTCAGCTTTATTTTCAATCCATTTTTGCACAAAAATTTCTCATAGGCATAGGTTTAGAACATAAATATTTAAATATAAATTCAGAAACATTAGCCACTGCAGGCACTGTAATAGATCGAAGCAAATACGGTAGCGTTTTTGGATATTTGAAATACGATTCTTTTGACAGTCAATACTTTCCAACAAAAGGGTGGTATTTTTCCGGTGAGATGCATAATTATTTAATGTCTAGCAATTATTCGGGAAGATTCAATCCTTTTTCGATTGCCAAAGCAGATGTGGGATTTGCAGTCAAAATTGTAAAGAAAACAACTTTCAAGTTTCAAACCGAAGGAGGTTTCTCGATTGGTCCAAAAAGCGTTCCTTATTTTGACTTTGTTTTGGGAGGTTATGGTTATATTCCAGTTAATAATTTCAGGCCTTTTTATGGGTATGATTTTTTGAGTGTTGCAGGAGACAGTTATTTAAAATCTTCTTTAGCTTTAGACTATGAAATTTTCAAGAAAAACCATATCAACTTTTCTGCCAATTATGCCAATATCGAAAACAATCTTTTTGACTCATTAGACTGGATTTCGATTCCCAAATATTCAGGATATGCGCTAGGATATGGACTAGAAACAATTTTAGGTCCCGTGGAAGTAAAATACTCTTGGTCGCCAGAAACCAAAAAAGGATTTACTTGGTTTAGTATTGGATTTTGGTTTTAAACGTCAATTAACCAGAATAAAAATTGAGAAGAAAATAGAAAAAGTAGTTTTTTTTTATGCAATGTAAAAAAATAACCTACAATTGGTTTGTGTCTTTGCAAGCAATATGTTAAACTTTATTTTTTTTTAATTTTTTCAAAAACCTCTCGTACCTTTGCATCTGCAAAAATGAAAGGGGTGGTTTCCTTTCGGATTTGATATAAATTTCATAGTTTATATTTTTTTTTTGGTTAGTTAATAGCATGAATTCTCAGTCATTATTTGGCTGAGATTTTTTGTTTTATACCTTTGGAACGGAATTTGCATTTGCAGTATATAAATAATTAGTCAAGAAGATGAAAAAAATAATTTTATTATTTATAGGTGCAGTGGCAGTAGGGTTTTCACCTCAAAAAGAATCTGCATTTGATGTAGGCGAACGATTTATATTTAGAATCAATTATGGTTTTTTAAGTGCAGGGTATGCCACTTTAGACATAAAAGAAGCTACTTTAAACAACAAAAATGTTTTTCACGTTATTGGCAAAGGCTACACCACAGGTGTGTCTCGATTTTTTTTTAAAGTGAATGATAATTATGAAAGTTACATCGATAAGGAAACTGGAAATCCCTATCAATTTGTTAGAAAAATTGACGAGGGTGGTTATACCAAAAACCAAGAAGGCTTTTTCAATCCAATTGAAAATAAAATCTTAGTTAAGGACTATAAGCACAATACCGAGAAGACTTTTGCAATTCCCAAAAACACACAGGACATTTTGTCGTCTTTTTATTATTTGCGAAATTACCCCAACATTGATAAAATGAAACCCGGAGAATTTGCAGCAATCGATATGTTTTTTGATGATAAAACTACAAAATTTAGGTTAAAGTTTATAGGGCGTGAGGATATTAAAACTAAATTTGGCGTCGTTTCTACAATGATTTTTAGACCATTAGTTCAAACTGGACGCGTTTTCAAAGAAGAAGAAAGTTTAACCATTTGGATATCAGACGACGACAACAAAGTGCCCGTTCGATTAAAAGCAAGTCTTTTGGTGGGTTCGATAAAAGCCGATTTAGACAGCTACAAAGGATTAAAATATCCCTTTAAAATTAAAAAAAATAGCTAATTTGTTTTCAGTCTAAATTTTTATTTGATTCCAAAATTCGGATTAAAATGAATTTTAATTCCCAAAACAGAGCTTTAAAAATAAATGAATAATAGAATTAATTTGAAAAAAGTATTTTTATTTATAACTGTTTTGTTTTTAGTATTTTCTTGTAAAGACAGAGAGCCAGAGAGTATTGTTCCCGAAAAAGTGAAACCTCAAAAAGTAGAACAATTTGGGTTTGATTTTAATGATTTTAATGTTTTACAAGACACCATAAAAAAAGGCGACACTTTTGGGAGTATCATAGAAAATCAAAATTTGGGCGACAAACAAGTGTATGATATTATTGAAAAAGTGAAAGACAGTTTCAATGTGAGAACCATTAGAATTGGAAAAGCATATACATTTTTACGTTCAAAAGATCGCTACAAAAAACTTCAATATGCTATTTATCAACCTGACAGAGCTAATTATTATATTATAGACTTTAGAGATTCGGTTGGTGTTACAAAAGTATCTCGACCTATTCGCATCAAAAAGCGAACTATTGCCGGAGAATTAAACGGTTCCTTTTCAGAAGAATTACAAAGGCAAAAAGTAGATCCGGCTTTGGCCAATAAATTAATCAAAGTCTATGCTTGGTCGATTGATTTTTTTAAGTTGAAAAAAGGAGATCAATTTGGCGTTATTTTCACCGAAAGATACATTGATGATACTATTTATGATGGAGTGGATAGTTTGAGAGCTGCTTTTTTTGAATACAAAGGCAAAATGATTTATGCTTTCCCTTTTGCTCAAAACGAAAACTCTGGTAAAATAGATTATTATGACGAAGACGGAAAAGCACTCAAGAATTTTTTCTTAAAATCACCGCTCAAATATGCCAATATTACTTCCCGATTTTCCAGAAATCGATTTCATCCCGTTCAGATGATTTGGAAAGCCCACAAAGGAACTGATTATGCTGCGCCAACTGGAACACCAATAATGACAACAGCATCAGGAATTGTCGAGCAAACGGGTTATACCGCTGGAAACGGAAATTTTGTAAAAGTAAAACACGACAGAACGTATTCCACACAATATTTACACATGTCTCGAATTTTGGTTCGAAGAGGGCAGCGAGTGACTCAAGGAAGTGTTATAGGTAAGGTAGGAAGCACAGGACTAGCAACTGGTCCACACGTTTGTTATCGATTTTGGAAAAACGGAGTACAAGTTGATGCTTTGAGATTGAAATTGCCCAACTCACAACCTATGGAATCGAAAAATCTACCCCGATTTAAACAACAAATCGAACCCTTAAAATGGGAATTGGATAGTGTTGCTAATTTGTAAATGGGAATAATTACTTTTTCTTAATCTAAAGATGTAAAAAGCTTGGTTCGTTTACAAACTAAAAATGTAAATTTGCACTTTCTAAAATAAAAAGCAATTATGGCATTACATAACACAAACCCTACGAACACATTAGCTTGGCAAAAACTTCAGAAACATTTTCAGGAAATGCAAAATGCTTCTATGTCGGCACTATTTGATAAAGACAATACCAGAACTTCACAATTTCACATGCAATGGAATGATTTTTTGATCGATTATTCCAAAAACATCATCAATCAGGAAACGGTAGATTTGTTGCTTGAATTGGCAAACGAAACGCAATTGGCAGCTGCTATTGCTAAATATTTTGATGGAGACATCATCAATCAAACCGAAAACCGAGCGGTTTTGCATACCGCTTTGCGTGCCAAGGAAACCGCAACCATTAATGTTGATGGAGTAAATGTAATTCCAGAAGTTTATGAAGTAAAAAGTAAAATTAAAAGCTTTACCAATGAGGTTGTCAATGGCGACCGAAAAGGATTTACGGGAAAACCATTTACGGACATCGTTAACATAGGGATTGGTGGTTCAGACCTTGGTCCAGCTATGGTTGTGGAAGCCTTGCAATATTATAAAAACCATTTAAACGTTCATTTTGTATCGAATGTTGATGGTGATCACGTAAATGAAATCATCAAAAAACTAAATCCAGAAACGACGCTTTTTGTAATCGTTTCTAAAACATTTACCACTCAAGAAACGTTGACTAATTCAGAAACCATCAGAGCATGGTTTTTGAAATCGGCAAAACAAGAAGATGTTGCTAAACATTTTGTGGCTGTTTCGACTAATATTAAGCGAGTAACCGAATTTGGAATTAATCCAGACAATGTTTTCCCAATGTGGGATTGGGTTGGAGGACGATTTTCGCTTTGGAGCGCTGTTGGACTTTCGATAAGTTTGGCCGTTGGTTTTGATAATTATGATGAATTATTGGCAGGGGCCAACGAAATGGACGAACATTTCAAATCCGAGGATTTTGATAAAAATATGCCAGTGATTTTAGCTTTGCTAAGCATTTGGTACAACAACTTTTTTGGTGCCGAAAGCGAAGCACTGATTCCGTACAGTCAATATTTGCAAAAATTAGCACCCTACCTGCAACAAGGATTTATGGAAAGCAATGGAAAAAGTGTTGATCGTGACGGAAAACCAGTAGGTTACCAAACGGGAACCATTATTTGGGGAGAGCCAGGAACCAATGCACAACATGCCTTTTTTCAACTGATTCATCAAGGAACCAAGTTGATTCCAACGGATTTTATTGGATTTGTAAAACCATTGTATGGCAACGAGGATCATCATGACAAATTGATGTCCAACTTTTTTGCACAAACCGAAGCTTTATTACACGGAAAATCAGAAGCCAAAGTCCAAGCAGAATTTGATAAGCAAGGACTTTCAGTAGAACAAGCAAAATTCCTTTTGCCTTTCAAAGTATTCAGCGGGAACAAACCTACCAATACTATTTTAATTCAAAAATTGACTCCTAAAGCCTTAGGCTCTTTGGTGGCATTATATGAACACAAGATTTTTGTACAAGGAATTATCTGGAATATTTTCAGTTTTGACCAATGGGGAGTGGAATTGGGAAAACAATTGGCAAATTCAATTCTTGATGAGATAAACTCTAAAAACGTAAATTCACATGATAGTTCCACAGAGTTTCTATTGAATTATTTTTTGAAAAATAAGTAACATTGTAGTTTTTTACGATTAACAAATGAATTGAAAGCCTTGATTTTTATGAAGTCAAGGCTTTTTTATGTAAGTAATTCTAATACAGCTGATTTTTATCTTTTCATTACCCTTTTTTATAACATTTTTATCAACAGATGTTATGAAAAGATTGTTGTCTATAAGTCTATACATCAGTTTTTTATACTTTATTTTATCTAACATATTCTCAGTAAAAAGTGATATTTGTTAATAATTCGTTATCAAAAAATATTTTATTAACTTTTCGTTAACATATATGTGGATAAAATGATAGAATTTTGCCAAATTAAACAAACAAATTAATATGAAAAAAATCATCTTTATTTTTATTTTTTTCCTGTCGTTTATTGGTTATTCTCAGGTAACTACTTCAGGAATTTCAGGAACAGTTAAGACTGCATCTGGCGAGAGAATTCCTGGGGCTTCGGTTCAGGTTATTCACATGCCTACTGGAACAAAGTACAACACAGTAACAACTGCTTCAGGAGGTTATGCTGTTCAGGCTATCAAGCCAGGAGGGCCGTATACAGTTAAGGTGTCTTTCATTGGTTCGAAAACTAGCGAGACTACAGAAGTTTTGGCGCCGTTAGGAAGTACAGTAACAGTAGACGCAGTTCTTGCAGACGAAACAAATCAGCTAAAAGAAGTTGTTGTTTCTAAAGCAAACTCAAACGGTGCCTTCTCTAAAGGGAAAACGGGAGCTTCGCAACAATTCTCCAATAGAGAAGTTAATGCGATACCAACAGTTGGTGCTCGTTCTATTAACTCTATTACCAAATACAATGCAAACGCTGGAAGTGGTGGTGGTTTTGGAGGTCAAGATTCTAGATTAAACAACTTTACTATTGACGGTTCTGTTTTTAATAACGGGTTTGGCCTTGGTAATGATTCTCAAGCAGGAGGTAGAACAGGTTCGTCAGCAATTTCACTAGATGCGATTGAGCAATTACAAGTAAGTATTGCTCCGTTTGATGTGCGTCAAACAGGATTTACTGGTTCAGGAATCAATGCAGTAACTCGTAGTGGAACTAATGAAGTTGAAGGATCTGTTTACAACTCTTTCAGAAGTAATAAGGAAAGCTTTGTTGGAACAAAGGCAGGTGAAGTGGAAATTGTTCCTGCACCGTTCAATGAAAAAATTTGGGGAGCTAGATTGGGTTTGCCAATAATCAAAAACAAATTGTTCTTTTTTGGAAACTTTGAAACAATAGACAATACTAGCCCTGCAACTACTTGGACTTCATCCGGTTCTCCAAATCCAAGTGCCCAAGTATCTAATCCAACATACCAAGAAATGCAAACGCTTTCTACTTTCATGCAGGATAAATTCAATTATACTACAGGAGCTTGGGAAAATTTTGACTCTAAAAGAGAATCTAAGAAATTCCTTGCTAGAGTAGATTGGAATATCAATGACAATAACAAACTTAATGTTCGTTATGTACATCACGATTCATCATCCGATGTTCCAGTTTCTAACTCCAATTCCTTAGGATTCGGTAATAGAACACAACGTTTAGAATCAATGGCTTTCAAAAACGGCGGATATACATTACAAGATAATACAAGATCCTTTGTATTGCAATTAGATTCCAAATTATCTGAATCGTGGACCAATAATTTTATTGCAGGATACGACAAGCAAGTAGAAGATAGAGGACTTCAAGGAGGCGGACTATTCCCTACTATTGACATACTTAATGGGGCTCCAATAACAACTGGAGGATTCACGACTGGGAGTGCTACTTTTATGTCTGTTGGTTTAGATCCATTTACACAAGGCAATAAGTTAAATTATTCTACTTTGCATTTTACAGATAACGTTACTAAAACTTTCGATAAACACACCTTGTTATTTGGAGCTAATTACGAACGTTTCAGATCTGAAAATTTATTTTTCCAAGGATCTAACGGAGTGTATGTTTTTAACTCTTTACCGGAATTTTACCTTGCTGCAAATGAATCGTTGGCTTTAAATGGAGCTCCTTCAAAAACTAACTTACCGATTAGAACGCAATTTAGATATTCTGCTTTACAAGGTGGTGGTGATCCATTACAAGTAATGGAATCTGATAAAATTGACCTATACGTTCAAGACGACTA
Source organism: Flavobacterium sp. (assembly GCA_043770265.1). GTDB lineage: Bacteria > Bacteroidota > Bacteroidia > Flavobacteriales > Flavobacteriaceae > Flavobacterium. The sequence goes on from JAYVIK010000204.1 coordinate 15,834, forward strand.
TAAAGTAACGGACAATTTGAAAGTTGTTGTTGGATTACGAGCAACCGCAGTTTCTTTTGCCGACACGGCACTCGAAAATCCTGCTGTAACCGCTATGACTTTTGCAAATGGAGAAAAGTTTAATACTGGTGCTGAACCTGACACTCAATATTTATTTGAACCTAGAATTGGATTCAATTTAGATGTTGCTGGAGATTCAAAAACTCAAGTTAGAGGAGGTACAGGAATTTTCACAGGAAGACCTCCTTATGTGTTCTTATCTAATGCTATTGGAAATAATGGCGTCCTAACTGGTTTTATTGAAGCTAATGGAACCGCAGTTGGAGCTGGAGGATATGGGTTTACGGCTAGTCCAGCACAATATTTTACTCCTGCAACTCCAACCTTGCCAAGTACTTTTGATTTGGCTTTTACTGATACTAATTATAAATTTCCACAAGTTTGGAAAACGACCATTGCAGTAGATCAAAAATTACCTTTTGGTTTTATTGGAACCATTGAAGGGATTTATAGTAAAAACATCAATGAAGTGTTTTATTACAATGCTAATCTAGCTAATCCTGTAGGAACGATAGCGGGTCCAGACAATAGACCATTGTATGGAGGTACCGATAATGGAGTTCGTTTAAATAACAATGTTTCAAACGGAATTGTACTTTCTAACTCCAGCCAAGGATATTTTTACTCCACTACGGTTAAACTCGAGTATCCGTATAAAAAAGGATTTTGGGGATCATTTGCCTATACTCATTCTGGCGCTTATGATTTGATGAACGCAGGATCTATTGCTGCTGGTTCATGGACTGGCGCACGGTCTGTTAATGGAAACAATGATTTAGCTTTAAGTATCTCTAGCAACAATACGCCTAATCGCCTTGTTGGTATATTTGGATATAAAATTGAATACGGAAAACAATATGGCGGAGCTACATCTATCAATATTGGATATATTGGAGAGCAAGCCAGCCCTTTTAGTTATACCTATAACGGAAATTTAAATGGAGACGGAGTAAACGGCAATGATTTGCTTTTTGTTCCAATGAAGGCTACAGATTTAAGGTTCACTAATATCTCACAAACTTTGGGAGGATCTTCAGTAGTGCTTTATACAGCAGCGCAACAAGCAGAAGCTTTTGATAAATATATTGATCAAGATTCCTATTTGAGAGGAAGAAGAGGTCAATACGTAGAAAGAAACTCAAATGTTTTACCTATGTTGCATAGATTAGACCTTTCTGTTACGCAAGACTTCTATTTAAAAATTGCGGGTAAGAAAAACAGTTTTCAATTTAGAGCCGATATCTTAAACTTTACGAACTTTATCAATAGAGATTGGGGAATATCGCAACGTGTTACAAATCCAAATATTTTATCAGTTAGTGACGCTCCAAGTTTAGCAAATAATTTTATTCCTGGGTACACCATGTCGTTGCAAACAGACAATCAAGGAAAAAGATTCTTGACTAGAGACACTTTTCAAAATAATGCATCAGTGTTTGATGTTTGGCAAGCTCAATTTACGTTAAGATATACTTTTGGAAAATAATATAAATAAAAATACGACGAATACATATAAATTTAAAAATAAAATATCATGAAAATAAAAAATCAAATCAAATATTTCGTTGCCATTATAGCGGCAACCTTCTTGACCTTTTCGTGTTCAGAAACTTCTGAAACTGTTGTTAGACTTCCTTCTATTGTTGAAATTGCGAAAGCAGATCCTGCAAATTTCAGTACTTTAGTCAGTGCACTAACTAAAACTGGATTAGCTACTACCTTAGACAGTCCTGGTTCTTATACCGTTTTTGCTCCTACAAACGCAGCTTTTAGTCGAGTTCTTGGGTATGAGACAGCAGCGAAAATAGATGCTTTGAATCCTACTGTTCCTGCTGATTTAATTCTAATTAACAATTTAAGATCAATATTGCAAAACCACGTTATAGGTATTGGCACACGTTCTTCAGATTTATTAGCTGGAGGGTATTTTAGAACTTTTAGAGCTACGCCAATTCTTACAGGAACAAGCTTGTTAAGTATGTTTATTAGCAAACCAGCAGCAGATGTATTAATAAACGGAGGGATGACTAATGGTGGTGCTAAGGTAACTACGGCAGATATCGATGCAAGAAATGGTGTTGTACACGTTATTGACAATGTACTAGCGTTTCCAACAATTGTGCAACAAGTTATTGCAAATCCTGCATTGTCGTCTTTGTTAGGAGTGGTTACAAGTCCTGCACAAGCAACTGTTTTAGCAACTTTGACTGGTGCAACTAGTGCGGCTCCAGTTTCTATATATGCTCCTAATAACGCTGCTTTTGCTGCCGCTTCAGCCACTGGAGGTTATTTAGCTGGTAAATCAGAAGCTGATATTACAAGAATTTTAAATTATCATTTAGAAAGAAGTAATAGAGTTGCTGCTTCTGCAACTGCTTTTAATGCTACGGCTGATGTAACGGTTACAACTTTGTTTTTTCCTGCTGCAACTGTTCCTCCAACGGTTCCTACTCCTCCTGCTTTTACTTTAGTACTAACCAGAGCAACTTTGAAAATTGTTGATAAATCAACTCCGGCAGTTAATGGAAACGCCACGGTTTTGAATATTCAAGGAACTAACGGATCTATACAAATTATAGATAAAGTACTTCGTTCTCTTTAAGTAGTAAAACTATTGATACTCAAAAACCCAGAAATTATTTCTGGGTTTTTTTATGCTTTGAAATTAAATATTCTTTATTCTAACTGTATTTTTGTGGCTAATAGATTAAGTTTTTTTTGAGTCATTTCATCTGGAACTACTTTTTTTTCTCCATTTTTTTATTTATATTTGTTAAAAATAAAAACATATTTATGTACGAAATCATTCAAAAATTACATTCAGGTTGGGCTTATATAGCTTTTTTATTATTAGTAATTGCGGTTGTCAATTCCTTTATTGGACTCTTTACAAAAAAAGAGTTTACAGATAAAAATCGAAAAATTGCACTATTTGCTTTGGCAGCGATACACACTCAATTATTGATTGGTATTATTGTTTATTTTGTTTCGCCACTAGGTTTTGGTTCTTTGGGCGAAATGAAAAATGCTGCGTTAAGACTGACTTCATTGGAACATCCAATAATGAATTTAATTGGGATTACCCTAATCACTATTGGGTGGATGAAACATAAAAAACTAACGACCAGCGTATCAAAATTCAAAACCTTTTCTATTTATTATGGTTTGGGGTTAGTTGTTATTTTGAGTAAAATTCCTTGGGGATCTTGGTTCAATTAAAATTAAAAGTCCTGAAAAGGACTTTTTTTAGCTAGGCATGGTTTTTGTTAAATGGAGTTAACTAAATGTTTATTATGCAATCGAAAAGTAAGAAATACCAAAAAATTAATTTTATAAACTGGAGTCAAAAAGCACTAACACTTTTTATTACCATTGCTTTTCTTGGGATAGCAAACGGACAAACATCCAGTAAAGTAAAAAATAAGTCTTCAAAGCTAAAGGACAGCATAACTAAAAGCAAAACGACAATTGCAAAAAATGACAAAGTTGTAGTTACAGACACTCTGAAAAAAAGCAATCCTTTATTCGATCAACAAGAAGTTGTAATAGATAGTTTATTTTTAGGAACAGGAACATTTAAATTCTACAAAAAAAATGCTCACGCCTCCTATTATGCCAATAAGTTTCACAACCACAGAACGGCAAGTGGGAAAAAATACGACAAAAACAAATATTCTGCGGCACATAAAAAACTACCCTTTGGAACCATTGTAAAAGTGACCAACGAAGCCAACGGAAAATCGGTTATTGTAGAAGTAAACGATAGAGGACCATTTGTAAGATCCAGAGAAATCGATCTTTCAAGGCGTGCTTTTATGGAAATTACGGGAAATATATCATCGGGAAATATGAAGGTAACTATGGAAGTGCTTCAAAAATAATTATTTCCAATTCTTAAAAGGTTTCTTGCTTAAATATGAATTATAATATCTTTTATCATTAGTCACTTCTTTGCCCAGCCAGCTTGGCTTTTCGAAAGGTTCCGTTTCAGAATTCAATTCAATTTCGGCCATGATTAAGCCTTGGTTTTCGCCATAAAATTCGTCAATTTCAAATACGTGATTTCCCATTTTTACTTCAAAACGAGTTTTATCGATAATGCCTTCTTCGCATAATTGTAATAAATCATTCGCCTCACTAACAGGAATTTCTTTTTCCCATTCAAAACGAGACATGCCCGATTCATTTGAGGCTCCTTTTACGGTCAAGAATCCCTTACTTCCTTTTATTCGCACTCGAACCGTCCTGCCGGGAGCAGAGTTTAAATAACCCTGCGAAATTCGATTTTGAGTAAATGCTTCGGTTTTGAAGGCATTCGAATTCACAAGAAACTTTCTTTCTATTTCTAACATCCTTATGGTTTTACATTGGTGTTTGGTATTACTTATTCTTTAATTATTTTAAAAGTTTGAGGTGAGGCAGTATTGTAAATTTTAAGAATATAAAACCCCGAAATTAGACTTGTAACATCAATGGTTGTATTAGAACTTTTTCCTTTTAAAATGGAATTTGATTCGAAATTAAAAAATTCAAATTCAAAATTTTTGAAATCATAGTTTTCTATTGTAATTGAGGTAGTTGCAGGATTTGGAAATATAAAGGGTTTAGGAATAGCGATAGTTTCTTTGAGTGCAACTTTATTACAAGCGCTTTCTATTAGAGCATCGAGATCATTTTCGTCAAAAACTAGAGTGTATTTTAATTCTCTCGCTTTTTCGAATAACTCGCATGCTTCATTAAATTTTTGTTGATCTAAGTAAATAATCCCTAGATTTTTCATTGCATAGGAATTGTTTTTGTCCATTTCTAATGCTTCTTTCAAATCCTGAATTCCTTTTTCGGAATCGCCCAGTTTATGGTTTAATAAACCTCTTGTTGTTCTTAAATCCCTACCGCCATAATGTTTTGAGCGCGCTATTATGTCTTTTTCTTTACCATAAGCATTGTTGATATTCTCCATGGCTTTTTCATATTCGCCCATATCAGTGTACAACCTTGCCAGTCCCCATCGTGCATAGCCGTGTTCAGGCTGTTCGGCAATAATTCTTTTTAAATAATAAAGAGCCAACTCATTTATTTTTTTTCGTTGTAAATAATTACAAAAATTATATAGAATTCGATTGTCTTTTGGCGCTGCCTCCATGGCTTTAGAATAGTATTGAAAAGAATAATTTTCCATTTCAAGTGACCCGTATAGCTCAGCAAATAAATCATAAAGATTGCTTTTGAATTTTTCTCGACTTGCCTTTGCAGATTCTAGAACTACTATTGAGGTGTTATTTTCACTTTTATTCATCATCCATTCCACTCTTTTTAGATCTTCAAGTGCCAAAGTTGTATTGCCAAGACCAGCTCTAAGGCTTCCTCTTTTATATAAGTCGTTAATTGATGTTGGATTATAATTCGTTCTCTGATTTAGCTCTGTAAGATATTGAAGATTTTTTTTTACTTTTTCTTCATTTACTTTATTAAATGGCAATTTGTGGTCTGTCCTACTTATTAGTTTACCATGCAAAAAGTTCCAGGTAACCAGTTTTTCTCCTTCATCATTCAATTGATAGCAAGTAGAGTTCTTAAGGCCTTTTTCATCATAATAAAACACTTCGTTTGGCTTTGCGCTAGGATAATATGTTTTCAAGCTATCTAATTTTTTATCTTTTCCTATCCATATTTCTAAAGATACAACACTGTCTTTATAAAAACATCGTTTAACCGTATTGGTTTTATCTGTTTGAGCCGTCATTAGGATGGAAAAAAGCAAGAAGTAAAAAAGGAATTTGTACATTATGTTTTATTAAAATTTTATATAAAAAATAAAAGTAGCGCTTTATTTCAAATAAGAAGATTTTAAAAGCATTTTTTTTGAAAAATTATAGTATAAAAAATGTAAAATTATTCTAGTATTTTGGCTCGTCACGTGGATAGATATTTACATAAATTTGCTATATGCCAGAAACAATTCCAAATAGAAAAATCATACACATCGATATGGATGCTTTTTTTGCATCGGTTGAGCAATTAGATAACCCTGCTTTGCGAGGAAAACCAGTCGCAGTTGGCGGAGCTGAAAATCGGGGAGTTGTTGCAGCTGCTAGTTATGAAGCTAGAAAATTTGGAGTACGAAGTGCCATCAGCGGAGTTTTGGCCAAAAAAAATTGCCCCGATTTAATTTTTGTGCGACCAAGATTCGATCGCTACAAAGAAATATCCAATAAAATTCAGAAAATTTTTCACGAATACACCGATTTGGTCGAACCGTTGTCACTTGACGAAGCTTATCTTGACGTTACAATAAACAAAAAAGGAAATCCTAGTGCTACTTTATTGGCTCAAGAAATTCGATTGCGTATTCTTAATGAAGTCGGTTTGACGGCTTCGGCAGGGATTTCTGTAAATAAATTTGTGGCAAAAATTGCTAGTGATTACAACAAACCCAACGGGCAAAAAACGGTAACTCCCGATGAGGTTCTTTCTTTTTTGGAAGTTTTGCCCATCAGGAAATTCTATGGCGTTGGAACAGTGACCACCGAAAAAATGTACCAATTGGGTATTTTCACTGGCTTGGAACTCAAAAGTAAATCGTTGGAATTCCTTGAGAAACATTTTGGGAAATCGGGAAATTTCTATTATAATGTGGTTCGAGGCATTCACAACAGTGAAGTAAAATCGGATAGAATTACAAAATCAGTGGCTGCTGAACATACTTTTGATGTGAATTTATCTTCAGAGATTTTTATGTTGGAGCAGTTGGATAATATTGCAACTTCGTTGGAAAAAAGAGTAAAGAAACACCATATCGCTGGAAAAACGGTTACTTTAAAAATTAAATACAGCGATTTTACGCAACAAACTAGAAGTAAAACCTTGCCTTATTTTATATCCGACAAAGGATTGATTCTTGAAACTGTGAAAGAACTTTTATACCAAGAACGAATGAAAGATTCCGTTCGCTTGCTGGGAATTTCCCTGAGTAATTTGAACACAGAAGAAAAAAAGACCGTTGTCGTGCAGTTAAAATTTGATTTTTAATAAAAACGATCGCGCGGATGCACACAAAGTAATTTATTATAATCCTTAACACAATAATATAATGACGAATATGAATAAATTTTTTGATGAAATTTTCAAAAAAAAGGATTGGATAAAAAAGAAGAACGGACTTTTTTACTTCGAAAAATCACCCGAAATAATGTATTGTATTGAAATTCAGAAATACACATTTAAATATGAAGATAAAAAGCCATTCACATTAAATTTTGCAATTTTGTGTCCAAAAATTGATTTTGCTTGTTGGCAACGAGAAATTCGGATAATTCCAGCTAGTGGTTTAATTGATTTAAGACCTTTTGAGTTTTACAAAATACATAAGGTAAATGGCAATTATAAAGATTTCTGGTTCATTGAAGATTTTGAAACTGAGAAAATTGAATTAAAACAGTTATTTGATACTTTGGTTTTCCCTTTTTTTGAAAAAGTGAATAATTACAATGATATTTTGTCATTTATTGATGATAATAAAATAAAATTATTCGGTGGTCAGATGAAGCAATATAATTTTATTAAAAATTTAGGTGTTGGAAGTATGAAATAATTTGTACTTTTTGCTACCAGCTGTCCGAAGTATTCTATAAAAATAAAACGTTATTAAAAGTCGGGATTGCTGTGCGAATGTCTCCGACTTCGCACCCGTTCCAATAATCCAAACAGTTAATACAACAAAACAGATATTTATTTGTAGTAAAAACTATTATATTTGAACAAAAAATATGTTAGACGGATAAAAAAAAAGAGACCAAACTTTACCACATTTTGTAACTGCAACCGTAGTAGACTGGGCTGATGTTTTTACTAGAAAAAACTACAGAGACATTGTTTTAGCTTGTTTGGATTTTTGTATTAGAAAAAAGGCTATGGTTTTGTATGGCTATGTGATTATGAGTAATCATATACATATGGTAGTACAATCTGGCGATGGAGAGTTATCTGATTTGTTGAGAGATTTCAAGAAATTCACAGCCACAGAAATTATAAAAAAAATAAAATCTGATCCCGAGAGTCGAAGAGAATGGATGTTGGAGCGTTTTAAATTGGCAACCGAAAGTCATTCTAGAAACAAAAATTATCAGTTTTGGCAGTATGGCAATCATTCTGAAGAGGTTTACAGCAACAAGTTTATGTGGTCAAAGTTAGATTATATACATTTAAATCCTGTTCGAGCAGGAATTGTTGAGAAAGCATCCCACTATATTTATTCCACTGCCAGTAATTATGTTTCAGACTAAGGATTACTAAAAATAGAAAAAGCTAATATTCCTATTGTTGATGTTTTAAATTTGAATAATTTTACAAAATATAACGAATATTGAGTTTAAGAAAGTGGGTGCGTTATTTAGCAGTGGGTGCGAAGTCGGAGACATTCGCACAGCATCATAGAAACAAGGATATTTGTTATAAAGAACACTTCGGATAGCTGGGGTTTTTATAACTCGCCTACTTTTGGTAATTGTTTCTTTAATTATTACCAAGGATATATTAACTAAATTTAAAAGAAATTTACTAGTACAAAGTGATATCAAAAAAATGCTTGTGTAATTTGTAGAATACGGTAAATTTTCGATTTATTGAGGCGAATTAATTACACCACAGAATCTTCCAAATTTAGTAGAAGATTCTGAGTATAATCGTATTGATTTTATAATTAATGCTTAATTTATGTCAGCAATCATAATTTTTTTGGTGAGAATTTGATTGTCATCAGAAGTAATTTGTACTATAAAAATCTGATTTTTTTGCAAATTATTAACAACTGCATTTTTAGATTTAAGATTTTTTTGTTCAACAATTAAACGACCATTTACATCAAAAACCCTGATATCGTTAATGTTGCTTGAATCTGATTTTGCAAATAAAATACCATCTTCTGCATATACAACTACATTTTCTTCATCAAAAGGAAGTGACTCTATTTGTTTTTGTGCTTCTTTAGCTGCAATAGTATCAGGAGATAAACGAGCAGTTGAAGAAGCTATGTCTTTTATGGTAACTGTAAATGTTATTTTTGTATTGGCGGGAATAGTTGCTGTATAACCAACCATTCTAGTGTTTGGGTTTGCGTCTGCATCTGCTATAACTGGATTATAAGAACTTATTTGGGTATTTCTTGCAGTTTGTAATGTAAAACCATTATTGGGAGTAGCCGAAACACTAAGTTTTACATGTTCTCCGTTTTGAGACAGATTCATAGCTCCTGGCACAATTGTTACAGTCGCATTAGTTGCCATATTCCAGTAGACATTAATCGGTTGACTACCCGTTTCGAAATAATCATTAATTTCTAAGTAACTGTTATTTTTTATGTTAATATTTCTTGTACATGCTCTTAAATCATTATCTAGATTCAATACACTTTGCATGTTTACTTTAGCTCCTCTACTCGCATCAGAATCGTTTATTTGATCTATGCTTACAAAACCATTTATATTGTGTTTTTGCCAAACTGAACTAGTCGTTTTTTTAATTGAAATTGTATTGTGACTAAGATTACTGATTTTAAAAATATCCCATCTTTTGGATGTTTGTGATTGATCATTTGTATCGATTCCTGGATAACCAGCGTAATCAAATTTACCAAAATCCATACCCCATCTTTGTCCTTTGGAATCGTATACAAAAGTACCACCGTCCATATGAGCATGACTATAATCAGCGGTACCCCCTTTCAAACCTAAATATTTCCCATCAGTTCCGGACCAAGCGGTACGAACCAATACTACGGGTTGTGGCCCATATCCATTCCATAACTTGGACGTCGGATCTTGTAAATTATTAAAGTCGATATCTTTGCCATAAATCAGTGCCAAAGGTAAATGACGTTTAATACCACTACCACTTAAATACGTATCGTTTAATATCAATTTTTTTTCTTCTGATAACCAATTCGGCTTATTTGCTTTTTTTGCCATCCACATCGCAGCAGGAAGTGGAAACCGTTTTTCTGTACTATCATTGTAATTAAAAAATTTAGACGTAGGTCCGGTAACATATTGCGTATATTGTACTGATTCTAAAAAGCCAGGTGAATTGGCAAGTCGATTAATTCCCTCATGATTTGGACCATAAATACTCTCTAAAGCGGATAACATTATCACTTCATAAGTTGTACCATAATTCCAATACATAGGCCCCTCTGGATAATTTCCATCGCCATAAGTATTCATAGAATTAGGATTGGATACTAGAATTCTATTAATTACTTTTTTTGCTTCAGTGTCCGTTGTAGTTTCACCTGATGCAGCATCTTGATCTCCAAAAATGGCAAGAGCAGAAAAAGCCAAACTTCCTAAGCAAACTTGATTCCAATTGGAAGTATAATTCCAAAAGGCTGCATTTTCTTGATTTATAAATCCTTTATTTACAATACTAGTACGGATTTTTTTTCGAGTCTCCGGATCCAATTCATTATACAACCAATCATATCCTATAGCAGCCGCAAAACACATTTCACTGGTATCCAACGAGTAACTCCGCCAAGTAGTAAATCCACAAATAGTATTTAAAATAGTTTTTGCACGATTTAAATATTCTGAATTATTAGTCATTCGATACGCATAGGATAGGTAAAATATTTCTTCAATTGCTGTACTAGCAAGTTCATTAAGTCTTCCTTCTGGTAAAACAAAAGTCGTAGGATTATCTTTAAAAGTATCTGCTTTATCTATAATGCGTTGGTGTGTAGGTTTTAATAACCAATTAGTTAAACTAACTTTCGCTTTAAGTTCATTTAAACCTGCTTTATTTAATAATAATCTAGGATGTGGAAAATTAGTTTTGTCTAAATTACTGGTATTAAAAATATTTGTAACAATTTGAAATTCGATGCCAATAATCCTGAAATTATTTGATAAGGTTGAGGAATTAAATATAGTTAACAAATCATCATTTTTTTCTCCTCCATTTAAATAAACATTCAATTGAGAAATATTGATATAAGATACATCTGTACTTATATCATAGGGTGCACCTAATCCAAAAATGATTTGTTTTGAAGGATTTTGTCTGTTTACTATTACACCTCGTTCCCCTGAATTAATTGCATTTGCAACTCGAATTCTATTTATTTTTATACCGGCGGTCGATGAAATGTTTGACAAATCCAACCCCAATGTTAAGCCTTCATTCTTATCGATACCATTACCATCACCTCCTAGTATACCAATACGGCCTTCTGAATCTCTATCTAAAGAACCTAGCTGAGCTATCTTTCCATAATTAATTCCTTGAGTAGTGTTTGTGTTGGTCATCCCCTTGAGTAGTACATTAAATGATCGTCCTAAAGCTCCTGAAGATGTAATTGTATTGGAATTGTAAATACTCCAATCCGCTGTATTGTCTTTCACACCTGACATCACAATTCCTTGTGCACCAATATCAATGCGCGAAATATCCGAATTCACCCCTTCTGATCCTCCGGGTAATGACACCAGTTCAAAACTTTGAGCATAGCTCGAAATTGTTGAAAAAACAACAATAAATAATAAATAGATTGGTAAACATTTTTTTTTCATAATAATTTGGTTTGGTTAATTAATAAAATATTAATCGCAAATTAAGCATTTATCAGTATTTCAATGAGGGTACTTAGCGACTAAATTTAGGGTATTGAGCATTTAAAGTTTTGTAGAAAAACAGCAACTTTTATAAAATTATATCGCCAAAATTTCAAAAAATGTTTGGAATGAACCGTTAACGAATAGGAATTTGTTAATTGCATAAAGCAAACTAATATTTCTCGTACCAACTGAATTTTTCATTTATAATACTTGACTTTTGATCATTTAAAAAAGACAAAAAAGATTGTGCCACAGGATGGGGTTTTTTCCCTTTGAGCCAAACGAGACTCCAAGTAGTTTGAATGGGTAAACCGGGAATAGAAATTATCGCTAATTCGTTGTTTTCTATCTCATTCTTAATCCCAATCAAAGGCATAATTGAATATCCCAAGCCTGCTACTAATGCTTGCTTTACTGCTTCGTTTGATGTGAGTTCCATTTTCTTAACCCAAGTTGCAGCTAATCATCCCGAACTTTCTGTGTTTAGAGCATATTGGTGATTTTTAATTTCCAGTTTGTGTACTACGGATTTTTTGGTAA